>SYAK01000466.1 GCA_005788935.1 Pseudomonadota bacterium | reverse complement strand
GCCGGTCAGGCCTGTGTCGCCCTTCGGGCCTTGCGACCCCATGGCGCCAGTGGCGCCGGTCAGACCTGTGTCGCCCTTCGGGCCCGGAACGCCGTTGCAGACCCAGCTGTCACGGCCGGCGCCATCGCGAAGCAGGCTCCCGCCAGCCGTGCAAGGGCTCGTCGGAGCGTCCAGAATCAACACCACAGACGTACCGTCCTTGCCAGACGGGCCCACGTCGCCCCGAGGACCCTGTGGGCCCATGTCACCCTGGGGACCGGTCGTTCCTGTGTCGCCCTTCGGACCCTGAGGGCCCGTGTCACCCCGAGGGCCCTCAGGACCCGTGGCACCCGTGAGACCCTGAGGGCCCGTGTCACCCTGAGGACCGGTACCCCCCTGAGCACCAGGCTCGCCTCGCGGGCCCGTTAGGCCCGTGTCACCCTTGAGACCCGGCACGCCGTTGCAGACCCAGCTGTCGCGACCCGTGCCGTCCCGAAGCAGGCTCCCCCCCGCGGCGCAGGGGCTGTTCGGTGCGTCCGGGATGACCACGACGGACGTACCGTCCTGACCAGACGGCCCCATATCACCGCGCGGACCCTGGGTACCCGTGTCACCAGTGGCACCCTGAGGGCCCATATCTCCGCGCGGCCCCTGAGGACCCGGGGCTCCTGAAGGCCCCTGAGGACCCATGTCACCAGTCGAACCCTGAGGTCCCATGACCCCGTGACAGATCCAGGCATCCTGCCCGGAGCCATCGCGCATCAAGACCCCGCCTCCCGGGCAGGGGCTGTCGAAGGTGTCCTCCACCAAGACGATCGAGGCCCCATCCTTGCCAGCAGGACCAGACTCGCCACGGTCACCTTGAGGACCCTGAGGACCAGACTCGCCACGGTCACCTTGAGGACCCTGAGGACCAGACTCGCCACGGTCACCTTGAGGACCCTGAGGACCAGACTCGCCACGGTCACCTTGCGGACCCCGGGCACCAGACTCGCCACGGTCACCTTGCGGACCCTGAGGACCAGACTCGCCACGGTCACCTTGCGGACCCGCAGGCCCGACCGGACCGGGCAGGCCCGCAGGCCCCTGCGGACCTGGTAGCCCCAATCCGGGCGGTCCGACAGCCCCTGGCGTGCCTGGCTCGCCGCGCGGACCCGTCGCACCCTCGCAGATCCAGCGTTCGACCTCGGTCGCCGTGTCGCGCAACAAGACGCCACCGGCCGCGCACGGCCCCCCGACGGCATCGGTCACGATGACCACGGACGAACCCGGGCGCCCCTCGGCACCCGGCTCACCACGCTCACCGGGCTGACCCTTGATGCCATTGCAGATCCAGCTGTCGGCCTGCAGGCCGAGATCGCGAATCAACGTGCCGCCAGCGGCACATGGGCTCTCGGGAGCATCGCGCACGATGACGACGGCGTTGCCGGCCGGCCCCTCGGGCCCGACCGGCCCGGGCTCACCCTTCTCGCCGGGCGCACCCTTGTCGCCGGGTTCACCCTTCTCGCCGGGCTCACCCTTCTCACCGGGCTCACCCTTCTCGCCGGGCGCACCCTTCTCGCCGGGCTCACCCTTCTCGCCTCGAGCTCCCGGCTCCCCGGCAGGCCCGAGGAGCCCGTGGCAGATCCATCTGTCAAGCCTGCTGCCGGTGTCCCGAATGAGGACACCGCCGAGGATGCACGGACTCTCGCCCGCGTCCTCCACGATCACGACCGACGACCCCGACGCTCCTGCTGGACCCGTCTCGCCACGATCACCGGCGACGCCTGGTCGACCGTCACACACCCACACGTCAGCGCCGCTCCCAAGGTCCCGCAAGAGCGTCCCACCGACCTCACACGGGCTCTCGGGTGCGTTACGCACGAGCACCACGGACGTGCCAGGCTTCCCGTCCGGACCCTGAGGGCCAACCGGACCCTGAGGACCGACTGGCCCCGCCTCTCCACGAAGGCCTGGCTCGCCTCGCAGACCCGCCGGACCCTGCGCACCAGCTGGACCCTGCGGACCGATCAGGCCCGTCGATGGCCCGACCCACCGCCCCTCGGCATCGATGACGATGCGCCCGTTGATCGCGACAGAGCGGGGGGTGATGTCACCGATCGCATTCGTCGCGGTGTGCGCCGTGTCTGCGAGCAGCGCGTAGGGGACCGAGCCGACCTGGACTCGCCCGATTTCAGGGGCGTCATCCACTCCGAACCCGAGCCAGAGGGCCTCCGCCGACAGCAGATCCTCGACGATGAGCGGCGCGATCTCGCCGAGATAGACAGCGAAGTACCCCCCGTCGACCTCAACCACGTCAGCGCCGACGCGGTACTCCGTCCACAGGGGCTCGACAGCGTCCGACGACGCGTACAAGGCGAAGCGCATCGCGGTCGGACCATCGAGGGGATTGCCGTCGACGTCGGTCACGAGACCCTGGACGGGGATGATCTCCGGCGGCACCGCGCTTGCCGAAGGTGCGGCCAGTAGCGCGACGAGCGCGACGAGGAAGGGGAGAGTCCTGCGCATGCCGGGGGCTCCTGTTGCGGGAGAGAGTCCCGTCAGAGAGGGCGAGACTGTGAATATCGCGCCAGAATCCGTTGTTCCACGCACCGATCCGAGGGTCAAGTGCCCGGGGCGGCCCGGGCCGAACTTTTGCGCTCCTTGGGCAACGTCCGTTCGCGAGACCCGCATCACCAGCGCGACCAGCACGCCTGTCTAGGGAAGGCGCTCGGTGAAGACGCGAAGCTGCTGCACCGTCTGCTGCAGGTCGACGAGGGCGCGACGCAGGTTCGGGTCACCGGGTTGGCGCCCATCGAGGAAGTCGGCGAGGCGGGTGGCGATGTGTCCGAGGTCGCCGATGAGCCCGTCGATCCCGCGAGGCACGACCGCGTCGACAAGCTGCCCACGCACGCTCCCGCCAGCGCCACCCGGGACGATGACGAGGCCTGCGTCGCCGAGCAGCCCCGCGCGGGCCACTTGGTACACCGAGTCGAGACGAAGCATCGGCTCGAAGCGGTCCCCATCGAAGATCGTGATCTCCGCGAGCACCCCCCACCCCCGCCGTGGCAGCTCCGCGAGACCGAGGGCCTGCACTTCGCCCGCGTCGATCCCGGCGACCTGCACCAGGGCCCCCGGACGAAGCCCGTGGGCCTCGCCAAGAACCAGCGTGAACCTGAGCGGGTCACCGCCCGTCGTCAGTCCCGTGCGCGGGACCCAAAACACCGCGAAGACCACCGCCGCCGCGAAGACGCCGCCGACGAACAGGCCCAGCCAGAACGCGGCGCGCCCCGTCACGCGTCCGCTCCCGGCCTGTCCCCCGCCGCCTCGTCCCCCACCTCGCCAGCATCCACGATCGCGGCGACGACGGTGTCCGAGAGCACGTTGACGGTCGTGCGCCCCATGTCAAGCACCCGATCCACCGCCAAAATGAGGCCCACCGCCGTCGTCGGCAGCCCCACCGCGGCGAGCACGATGACCATCATGACCGTTCCTGCATGCGGGATCCCCGCAGCCCCGATGCTCGCGAGCAGCGCCGTGAAGGCGACCACGGCCTGTTCGCCGAAGCCAAGCTCGACCCCGTGCAGTTGCGCGATGAACAGCACCGCGACCGCCTCGTAGAGCGCTGTCCCGTCCATGTTGATCGTGGCGCCGAGCGGCAGCACGAAGGCCCCTGTCCGCGCTCGCACGCCGCCGCGCGCGGTCACGCAGTCCATCGTCAGCGGCAGGGTCGCGTTCGAACTCGCGGTCGAAAACGCCGTCACGAGCGCCGGACTCACCGCCGCATACCAGGCGCGAGGCGAACGTTTCCCGAATAATCGCAACAATATCGGTAACGTGACCCCGCCATGAATGACGAGCCCGAGGGCCACCGTCAGCGCATACCACCCGAGCGCCTCGAAGGCGGCTAGCCCGCTGCCAGCGGCCGTGACGAACAGGAACGCGAACACCCCGAACGGCGCGAGCCCGATAACCCACATCGTCATGCGCATGAAGACCTCGGCGAGCGCATCAAAGAACCGCCTGAGGAGCGCCCCTTTCGCGCGCGTCGCGTCATCGTCGTCGGCGCCACGTCCGTGCTCGACCGCGTTGATGAAGATGCCGAGCAACAACGAGAAGAAGATGAGCGGCAGGATCTCCCCGTCGGCGGCTGCCGCGAGCGGATTCTTCGGCACCATGCCCACGATCTGCTGCCACAGCACAGCGAGCGGTCCACCTTCAGCGACCTCGAGCGACGGCTTGAACGGCTCGGCGCCCGCCATGATGAGGGCCCGGTCGACACCGACCCCGGGATCGATGAGGTTGACGAGGGCGAGCCCTGTCAGGATCGCGAGGAAGCTCGTGCCGAGATACCAGCCGAGCGTCCGCCAGCCGATGCGACCGAGCGCCCGCAGGCTCCCCATCCCGCCGACCGCGCTGACGAGCGACGTCACGATGAGCGGCACGACGAGCATCTGCAGCAGGCGGAGAAACAAGGCCCCGACCTCGCGAACCGCCGCGACGGCGTCCTTCAGGAGCGCGGGATCGACCTGTCCCGATGCGGCCGCGAGGTTCAGCGGCAGGCCGAGCACGAGGCCGAGCGCCATCGCTAGGCCGATGCGGTGATGGAGCTTCAGGCGTTTCAACGGGTCTCCTCGGACAGCATCTTCGCGTATCATGGCCGACAAGGCGCCCGCTGACTAGCCCGGCCGCGACATGGGGGTTCACCCCCGCACTGCGAGAGAGCCTCACGACTTTACCTGACGAAAAGTCAAACAAACGCAAAGTTACTGACAAAACGTCAGCTGTCGTCGCAGATCGCGGCACGCCTCGGCATTGTTTTGTTTGATGGAACGTCAAAGATTACGCGGACACCCCCGAGGCCACAGCCCGCGGCCTGGAAGGCTCGCTCGGCCTGACCGCATCGCGATGACGTGCCGATTTTCCGCGCAGCGAAGCCGCCTCGGGGTCGCCGTTTTCGAGCGAGAGCGGCCCGACCAGAGCGCAGCCTCCATGCACCTCCGTAAGACGCGACTGGCTTCGAGGAACAAGCCGCGCTATGCTGCCGCGACCTCGCCCCGGAGTCGACCATGCCCCTGAACCGCGCGCTGACGGCCCTTTCCCTTCTCTCCTTGGCGCTGACGGCCTGCGATACCGCGAATGGCGGCACCGCGGGTGGTGGCGGCGGACCCTCGACCCGATGTGACCTCGGCATCAGCGAGGTCAACCCCGGCACGAAGGGATTCGGCGAAGGCTGCACCGCCGACAGCGAGTGCGACTTCGGGGTCTGCCTGCAGCCTGGCGCCGCGGGTAACCTGACGAACAGCGTCTTCGGCTTTTGCACCCGCGGCTGCGACTGCAACGACGACACGAACTCGCAGCTGTCGGAGGCCGAGGAGGAGGACTTCGTGTGCGTCTACCCCCCGACCCCCGACCAGCACAAGCGCCACGTCCTCGTGCGCTGCGCGACCGTGGACGACTGCAAGGCCCTCGATGACCGCTGGACCGCCTGCCGCAACCTGTCGACAGGTGGCCTGGCGAAGGTCTGCCACGCGGAGTGAGGCGCACCTTGAGCACAACCCGACGTCTGGCGTTCCTGGCGAACGCGCTTGCCTGGGTGGTTCCGGCGGCCTGTGCGCCCATCGAGACCGCGAGCGACCTCGACGGCGCGCCAGGTCTCAGCGACACGTTCGATGAAGACCTCGCCTCCCTCGACATCCGGATGGACCACGGCCCGCGGCCGCATGACGCAACCGACGCGGAGATCCTGTACCCCGGGTACCCGTGCGACGCCGACGAGGCCTGCTCGACAGGCCTCTGCTACGGGTCCGCCTCGCCCCAGGGGGCCTTCGAGCAGGCCCGCTGTCAACTCGCGTGTCTCGGGCTCAACGATTTCGGCTCGTACTGCGACAGCCATGACGACTGCTGCTCTGGCCGGTGCTGCCTCGACTGCGGACCCAAGCGGGGCCTGTGCACCTTGACCCTTCCAGAACTGCCGCGGTGACGCGACGACAGCAGCAAGGAAGATGCGCCCCGGGTCGGGAACCAACCCGGGACGCCAGTCCGAGAGGATCGGAAGAAAGGAATCGTGAGACGGGGGCCTCGACGGCCTGAAGTCTGAGACGGGAATCGGACGAAAGGACCTTGATGATACGCACGCCGAGGCCCGAGGGAAGGAAAATGCGGCGACGGTCCAGCGCGGGCTCGACCGCCGGGACGGCCGCGGTCGGTCCGGGCTGTGGCAGAGCGGCGTGCGACGGTGGAGACAGGGGGACGCGATGGGCTTGAAGCTTGCGAAGCGGTGTGGACGCGCGTGCGTGACCCTCGGGGGCCTGGGGTGGTGGACCGCCGCGCTGCTCGGTAGCGCCGCGTGCGGCGACACGCAGCCGAGCCTCCGGCAGACACCGACGGCGTCGGGCCTCGTGTTCGCCGACGGCGAGCTCGTCCCGCGTGACGTGGGGGAGCCATCCCCGCTTGATGCGGGGCCAACGGGCGACGCGCTGCCGCCCGCGGATGGGACCGCTAGCGACGCGGAGGCCCCCGCCGACCTGAGCCCGGTCGCCGATGCGACCACCCCCGAGGACATCGTGTCCCCCGAGGACGCGGCCGACGCGGACCCAGGAGACGCGACGACGCCCGCGTGCCAGGGCGACGCGGACTGCGAGTCACCCGGGCCTTGCGGGCGCGCGCGCTGCGTGGCGGGCCTCTGCACGGTCGAGCCGCTCGGCGAGGGCGCGACCTGTGACGACGGGGACGCCTGCTCGACGGGCGACGTGTGCACCGCGGGGCGATGCCGAGGCCTCGTTCCGCGTAACTGCGACGATGACAACGCCTGCACCGTCGACCGCTGCGAACCGGCGAGCGGGTGCGCGACCGACCCGGTGGTGTGCCCGAGCCCCGCGACCTGCTCCGTGAGTCGGTGCGACCCGAACGTCGGCTGCGTCTCGGATGCGCTCGTCTGCGCCGACGACGGCGATCCGTGCACCCGCGAGGCCTGCGGGGCGGACGGCACGTGCAGCGCGACGCCGATCCCGGGGTGCGGCAGCACGAACCCGTGTACCGGAGCGGCTGGCGGCAGCCCCTGTGACGATGGCAACGGCGCGACGCGCGGTGACATGTGTCTCAACGGGACGTGCCGCGGCTACGAGCTGCAGCGGATCGGCGGCCGCGGCATCGCGACAGCGACCGGCTTCGTCTACGACGGGCTCATCGTCACGGAGGTCGATCATGGTCCCGCGGGCTGGTCCGGAGTCTTCTGGTCCGCTGGCAGCACGTTTGGCGGGGCGACGCTCGCGTGGTCGATCAGCGACCTGACCGACCCGGCCCGCATCGGCTACTACCGGGAATCACTGAGGACGCAGACGCAGTCGTGGCCGCGCGAATACACCGGGCTCTCGGACGGCTTCGTCGTCCGAGGCGGTGAGCGCGTCATCGTCTACGACACCGGGGCTGGCAACTGGGTCTCGAGTCAGACCTGGAACGAGGCGGTCGGGTCGGTCGACTTCGACATCATGTCGGCGCTCGCGGCCCTGCAGGACACGGACGCGAGCGGGCAACCGACAACCCAGCGGCTGTGGCTCGGCGCCATCAACGGCAGCGACGGGCGCGCGATCTACTGCACGCGGGCCCCCGGCAGCCGCCCCCGCTGCAGCGCACAGGGCCTGCAATCGACGCGCGGCGACCCCCAGGACGTCTATCCGACCGCGCTCGCCGCCCTCCAGCGGTGCTCGGGAAGCGGGTGCCAGGGCGGCTGGCTCGCGATGGCCGCGGACTACGAGGCGGGGGAAGGATCGACGCGCTGGACGCAGGAGTCCTACATCAACGCGCTCGGCGATGCCGGCAACTGGTCTTCGGGATGGGCGACGGAAGACGCGAGCGCCATCGAGACCGCCGCGATCGGCGTCTGGGGCACGGTCACCGCGCCGCGCGTGCTGATGGTCGGCTCGGGCGGGCTCCTCGTCTACGGCGTCGGCAGCGGCAACGGGCTCGTGTGGACGCGGGTCACGGGGATCGCAGGGCAGACGGAGCGCAGCTTCACGGGCGTCGCGGTCACGGGAGACACCGTGCTCGTGTCGGCCGCACGGAGGAGCGGCAGCGAGCTCATCTACGAGCTGTGGACCCTCGCGAAGAGCGACCTCGGCACGCAGAGTGGCGCGTGGCGCATCCACGAGGTCGCCCGGGGTCCGGCCGTCGAGCTCGCGGGACTCTTCGACGTGGACGCGCGGAGCAACGGCGAGACGCTCGCGGTGGGGTCCATCCTGCGTACGGACGGCAGCACCTGGCTCGACGGGCTCGTGCTGCGTCGGGCCGGGGACTGACGCGCCTCGGACGTGGACGGGCAGACTCCAGGCCGAGACAGGACTGGCGAGGCCCGAAACCGCGACCTTGTGTCGGGCCCCAAGCCCTGCTAAGGACCCGAGAAGCGGGCTGTCGGTGCGCTCCCCCCGCGCGCCGAGCTTTGCCGGAGACGCCATGGTCGAGCCCCTGACGAGCGTGACAGCCACCCCTCAGAACTTGGCCGGGACGGGCGCGCTCGCGTCGGCGGTCATCGACTCCCGTGAGGCGCGCGAGGCCCTCGGATGGGCGGACCGTTACAAGTCGGCTCGTGCCGGCGAGATCGACCTGCGCCGACTCACGATCCAGCAGCACTGGGACCACTACAGCGCGGAAAACCATGAGGTCTGGGGCCTCATGTTCGAGCAGCGCATGCGGCAGCTCGAGCGCGACGGCTCGCGCGTCTTCCTGAAGGGCGCCGAGACGCTGAAGCTCGACGCCAGCCAGGTCCCGCGGCTCGCGGACGTCAACCGCGTCCTCGCCCCGATGACTGGCTGGTCGAGCGTCGCGGTGCCTGGCTACATCCCACCGCGGTGCTTCTTCGCCTTCCTCGCCGAGCGGCAGTTCCCGACGACGATCACCGTGCGCCCCAAGGATCGCCTCGCGTACCTGCCCG
>SYAK01000465.1 GCA_005788935.1 Pseudomonadota bacterium | reverse complement strand
CTCGAGTCGCGGGATCGGAGCGCCCTCGATGGGACCTTCGCCCACCCTGACCGGAACGACGTCGGGATCGACCGGGGGGCGACCGGTCACGAGGCGAAAGGCGAGCGCCCCGAGCGCCCACACGTCGGCCCAAGGATGTTCCTCATGGTCCGCGAGGTATTGCTCGGGGGCTCGATAGCCCGTGGGCCCGAGGCGTCGGACCGAGTTCCGGTCGAGAATGCGGTCGGCACCAAAGGCGGTGACGACCGCCTTCCCCGGGGACTCGCCATCCGCGCTGAGCAGCACCGTCGATGGCGAGAGCGCCCCGTGTACGACCCGCTTGTCGTGCGCGAAGGCCATCGCGTCAAGGATCGGCGAGAGCAGCCTCCATGCCTCGGCCCATGGGCGCGGCCCCGGATCGCGACGCAGCGCCTCCGCGAGACTCTCGCCCACAATGAGCTTCTCCACCACACCGACGACGCCGTCCTCCTCGACGAACTCCACGACTTCCTGAATGTGGGGGTGCACCATGAGACCGAAGCCCGTGAGCGCCTCACGCCGGAACCGCGTGCGGGTATCGCTGTCAGACCGAAGCGCCTCAGCGGGCATTCGGAGCAGTCCGCGGGTCTCGAGAAGGTCGTGGCGCACCTCGTAAACGACCCAGTGCGTCGCAGCCCTCACCGGGCGCACGATCTCGTAGCCACCGAGGCTCCCGCCGATGCCGCCGCTGCTGCCAGAGGTCACACGCACTTCCTTGCTCACAGCGGGCAGAACAGCGTGCTAGGCGACTCCGTCAAGACGACTTTGGTCAGCGGTCGTTGAGACACATGCGACGACAGGGTTGACACCTACCGAGATTGTTTCAGGACGCCCGGACTTCGGTCGCAGCTGTCGGCGGGCGACCACTCGGCGAACCCCGAACCCTGGGACGTGGCGCACCCTTCAGCTCCTTGAGCATGGCGTCCTCGATCCTTTCCCGGCGGCGCGCCGGTGACCCAACTTTGGTGGGCACGCAGCTGCCCCGGTGAAGCCCGAGACGCGTCGCGCCTGACCCAGACCCGCGACATTTCGCCGCGCGACCGCCTGCCGCGCGACGACATGCCCACTTGATTCGTCCCGGCTGCTTGAGGAACCTGCGCCCGACTCGAACCATCAATCGGCCCGCGCCGAAAGGAGCAGCGCCGTGAAACGCAGCGCCAACGCGTCGCTGGCCATCGCCGCGCTCGTCTCCGCTTGCGACGGCAACCGCGACCATGACCACACGCCGCCGTCCGACCGCGACGGCGATGGCGTCACCGCCGAGGCCGGCGACTGCGACGACCGGAACCGATTCGCCTTCCCGGGCGCGTCCGACCACCCGGGTGACGGGGTCGATCAGGACTGCGACGGCGCAGACGCGCGACCTGTCCCCGAGCCGGCCATGTCGGACATGGACCGCGACGGCGTGACAGCCGAGGCGGGAGACTGCGACGACCTCAACCGCGTCGTTGTCCCGGGCGCGCGCGAGGTCTCCTTCGACGGTGTGGACTCGGACTGCGACGGCGACGAGCTGCCAGCGCTCGGTGAGGACCGGTTCGACGAGGCCCTCGGTCTGCTCGACACGGACGAGGACGAGACCATCAGCCTCGCAGAGTTCGAGGCCGCCTGCGCCCGCTCCGCGAGCTTCGACGGGTCGATGCGGCCCGGGGTCGTACAGACGCACGCCAGCTGCGCCGGAGTCGTCGCTGGCCGAGGGATGCACCTGCACCCCTGGCGGCAGCTGTTCGTCCATGACTGCCGCGCCGTCAACCACTGCGCGGCGTGGAGCTGCACCGAGATGGCGGCTGGCGACGACCGGAGCGGCGAGGAGGTCTACCAGACAGCAGGTTGCACGAACTGTCACGCGGGCACTGATGGCGCCTTCAAGCTGCCCGTCCCCTCCGAGGCCGACCTCGCGACCATCGCGGAGGACTTCGACGTCCGCCCGGACAGCCGCCTCGCGGCCTCCATCGCGTTCGGGATCGCGGGGGTGAGCCCTGGTGGCGTGGCTTACGCGAACATGCCCGGGCACTTGCACCAGCTGTCGCGCGCCGAGCTCGACGCGGTGGTGGCATGGGTCCGACAGCTGCGCCTCGAGGTCGCGCCCTTCGTCTGGGGGGACGCGACGGAGATCGAGGGGTCGGCGGATGGCGAGGTCGGCGATCACGGGGGCATGACGCCTTGACGCGCCGGTCATCCGCTCCGCTGCGCGCCGACGCGGTCGGCCTGGGGCTGCGACCGCGTCACTTCGTGCAGCTCGCAGAAGAAGGAACCGCCAGGGATCACGGAATTGATTGCGTCGAATTTATCTGTGAAAACTTTATTGGCGCCGCGGACCTTCCGCGGCGACTCGTCGATCGCGTCGCGCGCCAGGTCCCCGTCCTCGCGCACGCCGTGTCGCTGAATCTCCTCGGCTCGGACCCGCTCGACGTCACCGTGCTCGAGCGGATGCGGCGGCTCCTCGGCTGGCTTGGGGCGCCCTTCGCCACCGACCACCTCGCCTGGACCCGCTCTGACGGTCAGAGCCACCATGATCTGCTGCCTGTTCCGCTCAGCGACGAGCTCATCCCGTGGGGCGCCGCGCGAATCCGCGCGGTGCAGGCGGCCCTCGATGTCCCCTTCGGGATCGAGAACCCGTCGACATATCTCGGCTTCTGTCGCGACTCGCGCCCGGAGTGGGACTTCCTCGCGCGCCTCGCCGAGGCCGCCGACTGCGGAATCCTTCTGGACGTCAACAACATCTACGTGGCGAGCGTCAACCGCGGCTTCGACCCGCGCGACTACCTCGCGGCCATCCCGTGGCGCCGCGTCCTGTGCGTCCACGTCGCGGGGCACACGGTCCGCCCGGACGGCCTGCTGCATGACACCCACGATGCCCCTGTAGCCGACGCCGTCTGGGACCTCTACGCCGCCGCCTGGCGCCTCGGAGGCCCCTTCCCGACCATCATCGAGCGCGACGACACTATCCCGCTGCTCGAGGCGCTCGCCG
>SYAK01000464.1 GCA_005788935.1 Pseudomonadota bacterium | reverse complement strand
GACATGCGGGTCTCCTGAAAAGCGTCGGGGCGGGTGGATACCACGGCGGCAGGAAAACGCCAGCGGCAGCCACCGGCACGGCGCGGCCGCCCCAGCGCTGCGTCTGCACGACCCGCACCGTGCCATTCGGTCGCGGGCCCCCAGGCGAGCGCGCAGACGCGGCGGTGAGCGGGGGCCGCCCGTCACGCGGGTCAGGGCGCGGCGTCGGAACAGCAACGGAATCCTGTCGAATAGTCCCAATGCGACACGTCGTGCGCGACGGTTCGGTACAGGCAGCCCTCTCCATTGATGCGCGTGTCGGCGTAGAAGCCGCCTCGGAAGGTGCCCGCGGGGTCGTCGATCCACTCGTGAAGGTTGCCCATCAGGTCGGAGACGCCCTCGGGGGTGACGCAGTCCGCGTCCTCGCCGGTCAGGTGGACAGCGTCGGGTAGCTGCGAGATGCAGGGGTGCTCGAGGGACGACCAGACCCACGGCTCGCTCGAGCCGAAGTACTCGACCGCGGGGTGACGGGCGCGCGCGTCATTGCAGCGCCCGGGTTCTCGTGTGCTGCCGTAGGGATAGGTGCGCCCCTCGGCGCCACGGCAAGCGAGCAGCCACTCGTCGGAGGTGCAGAGGCGCTTGTTCGCAGCTTCACAGGCTCGCGCGGCGCTCGCGCCGTCGATGTAGCCCTGCGGCACGACGTGGCGCACCGAGACCGCCCGGACAGGGGTCGAGGTCGACGGGCGCGCGAAGGGGGTCAGCGTGATGGTCGGGTCGTCAGCGCGCACGAGGGCGGCCTCGAACCGGTCGATGCAGAAGGCGCCGACGAGGGCCATACCAGGCGGGCAGCCGGGGTCTCCGGGTGCCTCGGGCCCGGCCTCGACGGGGACGGGCGCGTCGCCGTCCGCGCAGGCGAAGGTGCCCGAGGCCGTGTGACAGCAGCGGACGTCCGAGGCGCCCGGGCACAGGCCGGCGGTCGTCGCGAAGTCACCCGCGGTGCAGGCCGAAACCGGGAGACAGGCGCCTGGCAGGCGGTCCGCGCTGCAGCGGTCGACCGCGGCGAGGCAGCAGCGGATGAGGGGCCCGCCGTCGCAGAAGCCCTCGACCGGGAGCTCGCCGTCGGCGCAGTCGTCAAGGGGGGCGCAGCGGCCGAGGCGGTCACCGACGCGGCAGGCCGCTGACGCGGTCGTGGCGTCGTCCACCGTGGCGTCGTGCGGTGGCGAGGTGTCCTCAGGCTCCACCGGGGGCCCCGAGTCGGCCGGGAGGGCGTCGAGGCCCCCTCCGTCGAGCCCCTCCGTGTCCCCGAGGCCCGCATCCTCGCCGAGAGAGGCCTCGCCGGGCGCCGCCGAGGTGAGGACTGGGGCATGCCCGCGATCGATGCGCACCCGCAAGCCCCCGTCACCGGCCTCGCACGCGGCAAGCAGGCAGACAGCGAAGACTCCCGAGCGTACGGTGCGCAATCTCATGCTACCACTATCGCCGACTGCGGCCGCGCTGGCCATTTTTGGGCCCGCTGCGTCGCCACTGCGTTCGGCTCGACGGGCCCGGACGTGGCTTCACGTCGATTTGCATGGTGAGCGCCAGCCCGCGTGGCGCAGCCGCGTGAGGCCTCGGCTAGGGCCTGACCCACACGAGCCGGTAGTCCGTCGGCCCGGTGTTGCGAACATTGAAGGTCAGCGACCAGGTGCCGGTCTCGGGAACGAAGCGCGCCTGCCAGAAGTCATGGCCGCGCACGGACTGGTCGATTCGCACCCAGCCGTCGCCCTCGCGCCGCTCGAGACGCCAGCCGTCATGGCGCGCGAGACCGTGGAAGGTCATCGGCACGTAGCCGAGACCGCCTGTCAGCGTGAGCGAGGCGGCGAGACCACCTGGGACCCCATCGATCTCGACCGGGTGGACGCGCCGCACCTGCCCCACGCGCGCCTCGACCTCGAGACGGTTGCCCTCGGCGAGCGCGACCATCATCGCGTTCGTCGTGAAATCCTGCGAGGGCATCGCCGTCAGGTAGTCGCTCGCCCCGTAGTAGAGCGCCTTGTCGGCGGGCGGAACGACGTACTCGAGGGTCGCCCGGACGCGGCTGCCAGCAGGCACGAAGGTGGTCTGCCCCTGGCACGCCTCGCCGCACCACGGGGCGCCGTCCACATACGGCAACCCGAGCTCGAAGGCCACCTGCGAGAGGTTGCCGTTCCACGTGCGGTTCAGGTTGATGTGCGGCGTCGTCAGCGTCACCCCGCCGATGTCTGCGCGGAAGTCACGGATGATGAAGCCGATTCGTGCGAGGTGCTCCTTGAGGGTGTCATCCGGGCGCGGCGTGGCGGCGTAAAGGCCGACCCACGGAGACTCGCCAGCGAGCGGGATCCCGCGATCCTCGGTGCGCGCGTACCCCGTCGTCCCGTGGCTCGGGACGGCCGCGTCGACCTGCGCACCATCTGCATCGCCGTACGCATAACGCGCGAACGTGTTATCGCCGTAGCTGTCGGCCGCCATCTGGAAGAACGCGAGGCGGTGGTACGTCACGTCCTGGAGGAACGCGTAATCCAGATGGTAATACACGCGAACGAGGTCGTCCGAGCGCCCCATCTGCACCCGGAACCGGCCCTCGATGCGCCCGTCTGAGGACAGGCCGTGGTAGAGGACGTCGGTCAGGTTCGGCCCGTTGGCGACGTGCAGCGTGCGCACCCGCGCCATGCGACGCTTGACAGTCGGCGAGGCGAGCGCGCTGTAGCGCAGGAAGTCGGCACCTCCCACGTTGCCAGTCCAGTTCCAGCGCTGACCTGCGAGCACCAGCAGGGGTCGGACGTCGTCGACCATCGCGCGGCCAAGCGTCTGGTCGGGATCGTAGGTGACGCTCTCGCCGAAGGCCCCGATCGCCGACTCGTCCCAATGCCCCGTCGCGCCGTCACTCCAGCCGACGAGGCTCAGCTGCGCGTGCGAGGTGGCGTAGGTCTCGCCCCAGCGGGAGGACGCCACCGTCAACTCGACCGTCGTCGGGGCGGAGCCGACGAGGGTTGGCTGGGTGTAGAGGTGGTACCAATAGAAGTTGTGCCAGTTCTTGGAGATCTGGATCGGGACGCCGATCGGCTCGCCGGCCGCGTCGCGGAACATGAAGGCCCCGCCGACGATGTACCAGGCGAGACGATTCGAGCCGAACAGCGCGAGCGGCACGGAGAGGCCCGCGCGGCCCTTCGGGTCGAACGTGAGCCGGTGGCGCCCGTACCAGTTGTGCATCGCCGGGTTGGTGTCGTAGTTGGCGCCACCTGGGCCGCCCGCTGCCAGCAGCGACTGCAGCGGGACCTCGAACGCGCCGAGCCGCTCGTTCCAGGCGACCTCGTGGTTCGAGACGGGCTGCCCGTGCTGGTCGAGCAGGGTGTAGGCCACGTCGACGGTCGCGTCCGGGGACAGGTAGAGCGCGAGCTCGTCGGCCGTCACCGCGTCCCTGCGGAGAGCGAGCAGCGACACGGACAGCTGGGCGCCAGAGGCCAGCGGCCGCGTCCGCGAGGCCTGAAGCACGCCGTCGGCGAAGTCGAGGCGGGTGTCGGCGTCCGGGGTGTCGTGGACGATAAAGACCCAGCCTCGACCGGCCTGGTCGACGAGCTCG
>SYAK01000463.1 GCA_005788935.1 Pseudomonadota bacterium | reverse complement strand
CGCCCGCCCAGGAGGCCGAGGCGAAGGCCGCCATCGCCCGCGCAGGCACATCCGGGCGATGGAAGCGTCCGGTCGTCACGACGATCGAGCAGCCCGGCCCCTACACGCCCGCCGAGGATTATCATCAGGATTATCTGGTGAAAAATCCCGGAGGCTACACCTGCCACTTCATGCGCGACTGACGCTCGACCTCTCGACCTGGCGCGCCTCAGGCTCCGACCGGGCCGTGAGCCTGAGGCACGCGCCCAATGTCCGTCTGTGCAAAGTCGTCGCCCTTGAAGAGGCGCGGGCGCCCCAGATGCGACGCGAGGGCGTAGGCCACGCAGTCGCCGAAGTTGCGTCTCGCCGGATGTCATCCCTTGCCGAAGCGCATGAAGCCGCGAAATGCGTCCTCGAGCAGCGCCTCCGAGAACGGAACGACCTCGATGTCGAGTTCTCGCGGCAATGTCTCGACGATGGCCCGAGCGTCGGGCCCCGTCGTGTCCCGAGCACGACCATCGCCTCAAGGGCGCTCGGCGACCACACTTGAGGCGACCACGACGGCAGAGGTCATCGCGGGGCGGACGCCAGGGTCGAGCGGGCGGACGCGCGCCGGCGGGCGGGCGGCGAGACGAGGAAGAGGTACTCGGTGTTATCGAGGTGGCCGACCGTGCCGATGCGCTCACCAGCGGGGTTGCAGATGCCGATCTTCGCGCCGACGTAGCGCTTGTGGTCGAGGGCGAGGACAGTGACGCGGCCGCGCTCGGCCAGCATCGCCTCGAGGTCCGCGCGCGAAATGTGCCCCTCGTCGCTGAACGACACCAGGAGGTAGCGGGCGCGGGTCGTCATGACGATGTGGCGCAGCGCATCGAGGCTCTTGCCACGGGCGTTGAAGACGCTGCGGCGCGTCTGGCAGTCGACCCGCTTGCAGGCGACGCCGAAGACCTCGGGCTTGTCCCAGCGGACGAGCGACTCCCAGATGTGGTAGTTTCCGAGGTATTTATGGTGGTTGTAAGGAGGGTCGAGATACATGAGGTCGGCCTCGAGCAGCGTCGCAGCCTCGACCGCATCGAGCGCGTGGGTCTCCCCCTTGCCGTGCCGCGCGCGCGGCAGGACGGCTGGCAGCCGCAGCGTCAGGTCGTTGAAGGACCGCGGCGCCCACGCCTTCAGGTAGGCCATCTGCACGCCCGTCGTCGAGTCGACCCGGTCGGCGGCCTCCATGAGCGACACGAGCAGCACCGCCTCGAGCTCGGGTGGCAGCGCCTTCCGGGCGATGGCCTCACGGATGGCGTCGACCCGCGCGCCGTTCTTCGGCTGAAAGAAGCGGCTCTTCTCGCAGAAGGTCTCGGTGAAGTAGCCCAGCGCGCCCGGGAGCGCGTTGAGCTCGGCGATGAGGCGCTCCGCGTCGGCCTGCACGTCGCCCGCGTCGGCCTGCACGTAACAGCGCGCGAGCGTCGCCGCGAAGGCGTTGTGGTCGTTGGCGAGCACCCGCAGCCCAGCCCCTTTCAGCGCGTGTCCGACGCGCGAGGTGCCCGAGAAGAGGTCGACGGCCGAGCGCACACCCTTCAGAGGCCGTATCACGTCAAGGATGGCTGGCAGCAGGAGCCGCTTGCTGCCGAGGTACTTGATCATGCCGTCTCCCGGCGTCTCGCCAGCCCCCGCTTGACCAGCCGTCCGGGCGCGGGATGCGTTCAGCGTCGCCGACTGTCGCCGCGAGGTCAAGGGCCCGACCAGCGCCGAGCGGCGGCGGCGAGGGGCGACCGGCGGCCCGTGCGCGCGCGCTGAGAGGACGCGAGCGCCCGCGTGTCCGCTGTTGTCGGCGACCGTGAACCCGCGCATGATGCGCCCCATGAACGCAGCAGCCCCTCGCACCTTCCACCTCATTGGCCTCGGCGGCATCGGCGTCTCGGGCGTCGCCTTCGCCCTCCTCGCGCGCGGGCAGCGCGTCACCGGCTCGGACGTCCGCGAGTCGCAGCTGACGCTCGCGCTGAGGGCCGCGGGCGCGACCGTCCACATCGGCCACGACGCGGCCCACCTGCGGGGCGCTGACGTGGTCGTCGTCTCGACCGCCATCCCCGAGACGAACCCCGAGCTCGTCGCGGCCCGCGCTCAGGGCCTCGACGTCCGCCACCGCAGCGAGGTCCTCGGTGCGCTGCTCGCCGACTACCCGACCGCCATCGGCGTCATCGGGACGCATGGCAAGGGCACCACGTCCGCGGCCATCACGTGGCTCCTCGAGCGCGCCGGGCGGGCGCCGTCCTTCATCATCGGCGGCCTGCTCGAGAACTTCGGCAAGATCAACGCCCGCGTCACGGCCCCGGGCCCCGACGCGGTCATCGTGGCCGAGGTCGACGAGTCCGACGGCTCGCTCGTCAACGTCCACCCGACGATCGCCGTGGTCAACAACCTCGAGGCCGACCACCTCAATTATTACACGGATCTCGCGCACATCCAGCGCACCGTCGCCGCGGCGCTCAACGCCAACCCGCGGCTCGAGCGGGTGTTTCTGAACGCCGACTGCCCCGGTGCCATGGGCATCGCCGCGTCGCTGAAGGCGCCCGTCACGACCTTTGGAACCCAAAACAACCCGGCGGATGTGAAGGCCACCGAGGTCTTCGCCGACTTCCACGGCGGCCGCTTTGTACTCTCCCGCGACGGGGCGCCCGTCGGCGCCT
>SYAK01000462.1 GCA_005788935.1 Pseudomonadota bacterium | reverse complement strand
GCTTCCGACGGCCCCGGGGAGCGGGACCACGTGGAGCTCGTCCGGGCTGACGCAGATCCTGACCGCGCCGCAGCTGGTCGCGGGCACCTGGTACATTGCGGTCAGCACGAACAACACACCCGCCTCGATGCGACTCCGGACCCAGGGCATCCGGTCGCGCCGGGCGTGGAACATGCCACCGCGCGGTGGCACGGCGACCACCCCGGGCCTCATCCACCCGGTCATCGGCGACACCGGGGTCAGCCCGAGCGGTGTCCCAGCGACCGGTGATGGCGGGACCGACCTCGCACGCGACGCCTACCATCACTACCGTGTGCGCGTGCCCTCGAACAACGCCGGGCTGCTCGTGACGCGACTCGTCGCGCTGTCGGGCGACCCTCAGCTCTACATCCGACGGAACGCCGCCGCGCACGCCAACGTCTCGAACCTGTGGACGGACACCCAGCAGGGGACCACCTTTGGACATTGGACATCTGTCAACACCCGCTATGGCGAGGCCCTCGAGGCAGGCGAGTACTGGCTCGCCGTCCGAGCAGACAACGCCAACGCCCGCTACCGGCTCGTCGTCGAGGCGGAAGGCGCCACCGAGCTCGCCCTCGACGGAGGGGCCGCCCGCGGGAAGACGCTCGCGGCGGGCGACCTGCACCACTCCCGCGTCGCGATGCCGGCCGCGGGGCTCCACGAGGGCCCACCACTGGCCTGGACCCTTGGCCTCGTGGAGACCTCGGGCGACGCCATCGTGACCCTGCGCGAAGAGGTCCCGTCCGGCGTCGGGCTCTCTACGTCGACGCCCACATGGGTGACCCCCATCGACATCGCCTCTGACCGGTCGGTGACCGCCCCCCGCATCCTCGTGACCGGCTCCGTCACCGTCGCCCCCCCGATCCTGCGCCCGGGCGCCACGTATTTCGTCAGCGTCTTTGCCCGCAGCAACCTCACCTACGACCTGACGTCCCAGCGAGGCCCCGAGGGACTCACCGTGGCCGGCGTCCACAGCTTCGCGGACGAGACCCTGCGCGTGACTGTCCCCGCGGGTACCACGCGCACCTACCGCGTCGACGTCCCGGCCGATGGCGTCCGATGGCGCCACGACGCGACCGTCCCGGCGGGCGTGACCCTGCGGCTCAATCCCCGCTATCCCTTCGGCGCGGGCACGTCGCCGGCCTGGACAAGCAGCGGGACGGGTGCGGGCGCGGACCTCGACCGCGGGCTCGACGCCCCCGACGGCTACGCCTGGGACCACCCGTGGGAGCCCGGCGTCGCGTATTATCTCGAAATCGCGAACACGGGCGCGGCGGCAGCCGAGGTCACGGTGCGCTTCGATGGCTCGCGCACGTTCGCCGACACGGACGCCGACGGACTGCCAGACGGCTGGGAATACAAGCACTTCGGCGGCCTTTACCAGAACGCCGCGAGCGACTGGGACGGCGACGGCGTGACCGCCGCGCAGGAGCTCGCCGCGGGGACGGACCCGCGCAAGTCCGACAGCGACGGCGACGGCCTCGAGGATGACATCGAGGCCGCCATCGGCACCTCGCCGACCGTCGCGGACACGGACGGTGATGGGCTGTGTGACGGGGATGACTCGGGGCCCGACGACCCCGACGAGGTCGGGCCGGTCATTCGCCTCGTGATGGGGCGCTGGGAGGGCGGCCGTTACGGCAGCACCTTCGGCACGGCGCGCCACCGGACACGCCTCGTGGCGACGCTCGCCCGGACCAGCGAGGCGACGCACTGGATCCACCTGACCGGCCTCGACATCGACACCGCAGACGAGCTCGAGGTGCGCCTCAACGGGACGCCGCTCGGCCACGCCGTGGTGGGCGCGGACGGCGGGCGCGCGACGCCGACCTTCCTCGTCATCCGCAATGACGCGTTGCGCTCGAACCGGTTGAATCGCCTCGAGCTTCGCCAGAAGACCATCGGGGAGGCCTGGGGCGTCGAGGACATGGGGCTCTTCAGCTTCGGTCACAGCTTTGGCAACGACTGCGCCGCGGGCTGGGACAGGCGTCACCCGGAGGGCTTCGACCTGCGCTGGTTCGGCGCGGTCGACGACCAGTGGTTGGAGGCCCGCGTGCTCGACCTCGAGCGGCCCGACGACGTGTCCGTGACGCTGGACGACGCGCCGTACCTGTCGAGCTTCGAGGCCACGGAGGACGGCGCGTGGGGCGGCTCCGTGCTCGTCCCGCTCGCGAGGGTGGACTGGCCACAGCTCGCTAGCGACGGCCCCCTGGCGCTGGCGGCGACGCTGAAGGTGCGCCCCCGGGACGGCAGCGACGGCTGCTGGCAGCTGGCCCTCGACGCGTCACACCCGCTGATGTCGACCTTCGGCTCTGCGTGGCGGCGAGGGCTCGGCGACGCGCTGTCACGCGGGGCGCGATTCCTCATCCCGGCCGTCCCGGCGCTGCGGCAGCTCGCCGTACGCCACCGCGCCGACGTGGGTGACAGCGTGCGGCGCGCGCACGTCGGCGAGGCCACGACGACAGCAGCCGGGACAGGCAGCTTCACGAGTCCCTTCAGTATCTTCGGAGCCGGTGGCGTGGTCGGCCGCCTCGACGTGACGCGTGTAGCCGGGGCGAACCCGCCGGCCTGGCCGACCTTCGGGGTCGAGGTCGTCCACTACGGCCCCTGCGCCGACATCAGCGGCAACGGCATCCTCGACTGCGAGGAGGTGTGCGAAGACGTGGACGGCGACGGCGTCGCGGCCGTGGGCCGCCTCTGCGCGCGGGGTGAGGACTGCGACGACGCGGACCCCCGGCTTGGCGCGATTTCCCAGGACGGGGATTGCGACGGGGTCCCCGAGGGGCGCGACTGCAATGACGGCGACCCGCAAGACATGACCTCGAGCCTTGACGATCGTGACTGCGACGGTGTGCCTGCAGCCCGCGACTGCGATGACATGGACCCGCAAAACACCACGTCAAACATGGACGATCGCGACTGCGACGGCGTGCCTGCAGCCCGCGACTGCGATGACACAGACCCGCAAAATGCTGCGTCAAACCTCGACGACCGCGACTGCGACGGCGTCCCGGGGAGCCTCGACTGCGACGACACCGACCCGCAGAACACCACGTCCAACCTCGACGACCGCGACTGCGACGGCGTCCCCGGAGTCCGCGACTGCGACGACACCGACGCGACCGTGACGCGCGTGGCCGACGTCAATGACCGCGACTGCGACGGCCTGCCAAGCCCGCTCGACTGTGATGACGCCGACCGCGCCGAGACCCGCTCACGCGTCCTCGACGGGGACTGCGACGAGGTGCCGACGGCCCGCGACTGCGACGACACCGACCCCTCGGACCGCCGCCGACGCGACAGAGACGCCGACTGCGACGGCGTCCCGACAGGCCGCGACTGCGATGACACGGACGACACCGAGCTCCGCGACCGCGAGACCGACGCGGACTGCGACGGCACTCCGAAGGCCGAAGACTGCGACGACGCCAACCCGGCCCGCGGCGTCTGCCCGGTCTGCCTCGACGCCGACGAGGACGGCCATGTCGGACGCACCGCGCGTTGCCCAGACGGCGACGACTGCGCCGATGATGACGCCTCGACGACCAGCGGCCCGGCCGACGCGGACTGTGACGGGGTCCCGACCGAGGACGACTGCGACGACGACGACCCCGCGGTCCGTGCTGTCGACGCGGACGCCGACTGCGACGGGGCCCCCGATGCGGACGACAACTGCTCAGCGACCCCGAACCCCGATCAGGTCGACACCGATGGGGACGGGGTCGGCGACGCCTGCCCCGACCCTGACCTCGATGGCCTGACCGGCGGGCGCGACAACTGCCCCGACATCCACAACCCGGACCAGTTCGACGGCGACCGCGACGGACGCGGTGACGCGTGTGACGACAGCGTCGTGCGGACGGACGAGGACGCTGCGGGCGCTGGGTGTGGCGCGGCGGAGGCCGAGACAGGCCTGCTCAGGCTGCTCGGGTGGGTCACCGCGGCGCTTCTGGCGCGCGGCGGCGCGCGGCGGCGGCTCGGACTGAAGGCCGCCGCCCGGGACGACCGATGAGGGCCTGACCCACCCCACCGACCTCGGACGACCGCCCGCACGCCGCGTTCGTGCGCAGCCTTATCCAGCCCGACCGCGGCCCAGGCCACGCGTCAACGCGTTCCGGCGCGATTTGCCACCGGCCTCTGCAGGTCCGTCAGGGCTTGACGTCGCGCGAGCCCTCGCCTGGGTGGCGTGGGTGCCGACGTGTTCCGCCGCGTTGCAAGTCAGGTCGAGGGGCGGCCTGCAGGGCGCGCCCCCTGTCCCACCGGGCTCAGGCCCAGACGACCGGCTTGTTCACCCCGTACCAGGCGTCGAGGTTCGCCGCCACGTCGGCCTCGATGCGCGAGCGCTTGATCTTCATCGTCGGGGTCAGGGTCCCACCCTCGATGGAGAACGGCTCGCGCGCGATGACGAGCATCTGCAGCCGCTCGTACTCGGGGATGGCGGCGTTGACCTGCTTGAGCAGCGCCGCCAGCTCGCTCTCGATGCGGGCCCGGACGTCAGGTTCGGCGACCTTGCCGCGGATGTCCTCGGCGAGGACCACGAGCCCGTAGGCGGCTGGCTGACCGACGCCAGAGACGCAGGACAGCTCGACGAGCGGGTGCTCGTTGATGCGGTTCTCGATGGGCGCGGGG
>SYAK01000461.1 GCA_005788935.1 Pseudomonadota bacterium | reverse complement strand
CCGGGTCACAGCGGTCGCGGCAGGTGCCGTTGCTGCAGGCGTCGCCCGCGAGGCAGCTGTTGGCGTACGGGCAGGCGTCGCCGGCAGGCGTCTCGCCAGCCGGGATGCAGACCGGCGTCGCTTCGTCGGCGACCATGAAGCAGCCGCGCCCCTCGGCGCAGGTCGACGCGAGCAGGTCGCAGGCCGGATAGAGGCCTGGCTGCTCGCAAATGAGAAACGGCGCCCCCTCGAGCGTCAGGCAGCTCTCGCCGCCGCAGTCGGCCGCGTCGCGGCACAGATCGAAACAGCGCGGGGCGTCGCCGTTGAGGCCGAGACAGACGCCTTCAGCGCAGAGCGTCTGCTCGCCGCAGGGGTCGCCGAGGCCCGCGTCTCCGGCTGGGGCGCAAATCGGCGCCGGGACCTCGCCGACCCACGTGCAGGTCTGTCCCGATGGACAGCCCGGGGTCTCGGCGAAGGGGGCGCAGGCGGTGACGCCGTCGGGCAGGGCCGGCCCGGTGGACCCGTCGTCGCCGCAAGCGGCCACGGGCCACGCGAGGGTCAGGGCGAGGACGAGGCGTCGAGGAAGGATGCGGGGGTTGCGCATGGGGAAGGCTCCTTGCGGGGGGCTGCGTCAGGTCGCGTCGCCAGGCGGGGCCGCACGCATGTGGGCGTGCAGCCGCTCGGCGACCGTCCAGGGGTCGACGCGCCGTTCGGCCAGATCTTCAAGCAGGGCCGTGCCGCCCGCATCGGAGAGCGCGGCGTCGAAGGCGGATGCGAGGCGTTCCCGCACGAGCCCCTCGAGGACATGCCGAACGCGTCCGAGGCGCTGCTGCGGCCTCGCGGGGGGAGGTGCCGCGAGGAGGTCTGCGAGGTCCGCGACGCCGACACCCGAGATCGCGACGGTCCGGACGATCGGGACGTCGTCGTCATGGGACCCTTTCAGCGTCTGCATCGTGCGGAGGTCGCGCTCGGTGCGATCGGCGCCGTCGCGGTCCGCCTTGTTCAGCACGAAGATGTCGGCGACCTCGAGGAGCCCGGCCTTGATGGCCTGAATGTCGTCGCCGAGGCCAGGGACGACCACGACGACGGTGGTGTCAGCGAGGCGAACGACCTCGATCTCGTCCTGCCCGACGCCCACGGTCTCGACGAAGATCGGGTCGTAGCCCATCGCGTCAAGGACGGTGACGAGGTCGTGCGTCGAACCCGAGAGGCCGCCGAGATGGCCACGCGTCGCGACCGAGCGGATGAAGACGTTCGGATCGAGGGCGTGGTCGTTCATGCGGATGCGGTCGCCAAGGATGGCGCCGCCCGAGAACGGACTCGACGGATCGACCGCGACCACCCCGACCTTGTGCCCGCGGCGGCGCAGCTCGCCGATGAGCGCGCTGGTCAGGGTCGACTTGCCCGCCCCGGGGTTGCCGGTGACGCCGATGACGCGCGCCCCACGACGGTGCGGGTGCAGGGCCCGGAGGAGCAGCTGGGCGCGGGGGTGACGGTCGTCGACGAGCCGCATGAAGCGAGCGCCAGGCCGGGTGGCGCCCGCGCGGACTCCCGCGAGGAGGGCCTGTTCGGCGGGGGTCAGCGCTTCGGAGGGCACATCGACGACCATGTCGGAGCGCCTAGCACGCCACGCGAGCGGCATCAACGACCCGGCGCGCCTCGGCCGCACGGCGCAGGACGTGAAAAAGGCCGACCCCTCGCGGGATCGGCCTCTTCAGGGACACCCTGGGGCGCAGGTGCACCCCGTGGCCTCACATCACTTCGGCGCAGCCTCGACCGGCTTCGCAGCGGCCTTCGGCTCGGGCGCCTTCTTCAGGATGTGCTTGTCGATGACGGCCGACATCGAGTCGACCGTGTAGCCGCCCGGGGCGTTGAGCTTGCGCCCGTTGATGAAGAGCGTCGGCGTGCCGCGAACCGGCGGGGCCGCGTTCGGGGTGGCGCGCTTCTGGCCCTCGGCCATGTCCTCGTCGACGAGGGCGGCCATCTTGCCGTCCTTGATGCAGGCTTCCCACTTGGCGAGGTCGAGGCCGACCTTGGTGGCGTAGGTCTTGAGGTCGGCCTCCAGGAGGGCCTTCTGGTTCGCGAAGAGCTCGTCGTGGTACTCCCAGAACTTGCCCTGCACGTTCGCGCACATCGACGCGATCGCGGCCGGCTTGGCCTCCTTGTGGAAGTCGAGCGGGAAGTGCTTGAAGACGACCGCGAGGTCATCGCCGTACTTCGCCTTGAGGTCCTTCAGCGGCGGCCCGACGCGCGAGCAGAAGGGGCACTGGAAGTCCGAGAACTCGACGACGATGATCTTGGCGTCCTTCTTGCCGATGATCGGGCGGTTATCGAGGTTGAAGACGTTGACGGTCTCCTCGAGCGGCTCGAACACCTTGCCGTCCTTGATGATCTCGGCGTAGACGGCGTTCGGGGCGATGCCCTTGGCGACGAGGGCCTCGGCCTTCTTGAGCTCCTCCTCGACGATCTCCTTGAACTCCTCGAACGGCTTGGCACCGGTGACCTTGCGGCCGTTGATGAAGACGTTCGGCGTGCCGCGGGCGGTGACCTTGGCGGCGAGCTCGAGGTCCGCCTCGATGCGGGCGGCGTGCGTGTTGGCGCCGACGCAGGCGTTGAACTTGGCCATGTCGAGACCGAGCTGCGTGGCGTAGAGGACGAGGTCCTCGGCCTTGAGCGCCTTCTGGTTCGCGAACAGCTTCTCGCCGTACTCCCAGAACTTGCCCTGGTCCTGCGCGCACATCGCCGCGTTGGAGGCGCCGCGGGCGTTCTGGTGGAAGGGCAGCGGGCTGTGCTTGAAGACGCGGCGCACCTTGCCGTTGTAGTCGGTCATGAGCTTCGAGAGCGTCGGCTCGACCTTCGAGCAGAAGGGGCACTCGTACTCGCTGAACACGACCATCGTCACGAGCGCCTCGGCGGGGCCCTGGATGGCGTCCTCGGCGTTGACGTCGACCTTGTAGACGGTCTTGTCGACTGGCGCCTTCTTCGGGACGTTCGGCGGGGGCTCCTTGCCACCGTAGACGTAGTCGTGGAGCGGCGTGTTGTTGACCTTGAGGCGCTCCTTGAGCCACTCGTCGCCCTTCTTGCCGGCCTTGTTGGCCTCGGCGAGCTCGGCGTCGATGATCTCCTTGAACTTCTCGTAGGGCTGGGCGCCCTTGATGTTCTTGCCGGTGATGAAGAAGGCCGGCGTGCCGGTCGCGCCCACGGCGTTGGCGATCGCCTGGTGGCGGTCGACTTCCTTGGCGAGCTCGGGCGAGGCGATGTCAGCCTTGTACTTCTCGACGTCGAGCTTCAGCTCGGTCGCGTACTTCAGGAGGCTCTCGGCGGTGAGCTCCTTCTGGTTCTCGAACAGCTTGTCGTGGAACTCCTGGAACTTGCCCTGGCGGCGGGCCGCCTCGGAGGCGATGGCCGCGCGCTTGGCGTTCTGGTGGAACGGGAGCGGCTGGTGCATGAAGGAAACGACGACTTCCTTCTTCAGCTCCTCCTTGATCTTCGCGAGCGTCGGGTTGACGCGGCTGCAGAAGGGGCACTCGAAGTCCGAGAACTCGATGATCTCGATCTTGGCGTCGGCCTTGGTGGACTCGGCCGGCTTGGGCGCCTCGACGGGCGCAGGGGCTGGTGGCGGGGTCGGCGCGGGCTCGCTGCAGGCGGTCGCCCCGAAGGCGGCCGCGAGCATGAGGGCCGTGAGCTTCATCTTGTTCATCTCGCTCTCTCCTCTCTCGAACATCATCTTCGACCGCGGGCCACATGGCCGCGGCGCTGGGGGATCTGCTAGGCAGATATCGGGAAGGCAAGTATCGGGAATCGTGCAGGAATGCGCTGTTGGCGCCCGCACGGGGCGCGGAGAGTGGCACAGAAGGCGGCGTCCCTGCAAGCGAACTGAGTCAGGGCGCGGCACGGCCGCTCGGGCGCCGCAACAGACGACGCCGGGCGCGCCATCCCGGGATACGTGACATTTTCGAGCGGGGATGCGAACGACGACGCGCTCGGGACCGCCCGGCGCCCAGCGGAGGCAGGCATGGACGCAATCAGGACACTCTTTCGCAGACTCTCACGATTCCTGTTCGTGGGCGCTCTCGTCGCTGCGTGCGGCGGACGGCAAGCCGAGCCTCCGCCAGACGTGGGCGGCGCGACGCGTGCCACCGCCATCGCCACGCCGCCTGAGGCGCGCAGGCCGGCCGCACCCGCCGAGGCGCCCCTCCTCGCGGCGTCCGACCTGAGCGGGCTCGTCGCGGAGGCCTGGTACGGGGTCTACCTCAGCGGACGCAAGGTCGGACACGTGCGGCGCGCAGGACGGCTCGACGGTCCGCCGCACGCCCCATGGGAGCTGTCGCTGTCGCTGACGCTGTCGATGGGCGGCCCCGGGCGCGAGCTGTACGTCGAGGAGGTCCGGCGCTACGCGGTCGCACCACCCCACGCCTTGATGGAGACGGAGTACGCCCAGCGCGGCAGCGGCTTCGAGGAGACGCGCAGAGCGGTGCGGACGGGCGAGACCTTCGAGGTGACGCGCAAGCTCGGCGCCGAGTCTCCCGAGGTGCAACGTCTGCCAGCTTCGGGCGAGACCATCCTGTCGCAGCTGGTGCAGGCCCCGCCGCGGGCTGCGTTGCTCGGGCCCGGGACGCGGGGTTCGTGGCCGATCTGGAGCTGGGAACAGCAGCGCGATCACACCGTCACCGTCGCCCTCAGGGGGACACACAGGGAGATGCACGCGGGCGTGCCGCAGGAGGTCCTGACCCTCGACCTCGCCTCGACCGAGGTGCCGCTGCCCGGGACGGCCGAGGTCGCGGCGGGGGGACTGATGCTTCGGTCGACGCTCGGCAGCGGGCTCGAGCTGCGCCTCGAGGAGAAGGATGTCGCGCGGAGCGAGGTCGCGGGCCTCGACATCGCAGGGGCTGGCATCCGATCGCCGGTCGTGCTCGAACCGTCGGCCGGGACGGCTCCGTTGCGGTTCTCCCTGAAGCTGCCGCCCGGCCTCTCGGTGCCTCCTGGGCCGGGCCAGGAGGTCATGGTCGCGGAAGGCGTGGTGCAGGTGACGCGGCGTACCGGGACGCACCCAGAGGCGCTCGACGCGGGCGCGCGGGCGGCGATGCTCGCAAGCGCGGGCGAGCTCGACCACGCGCACCCTTCGATCATTTCGAAGATGCAGGTGATTCTGGCCGGAATCGATGGCGCCGGGGCGCAGGCGGGGGCCATCGTGACGTGGGTCCACGGGGCGCTCCGGAAGGCGCTCGCGACCCACCTCCCGGCCGCCTCGGTCGTCCTCGCGCGGGGGGTCGGCGACTGCACCGAGCATGCGTGGCTCGCGGTCGCGCTGCTGCGGGCGGCCGGGATCCCGGCACGGCCCGTCTATGGCGTCGCGTGGGCTGGGGCGAATGCGGGCGGCGTTGGCGGGAACTTCGCCTTCCACGCCTGGATCGAGGCGTGGTTCGACGGCGCGTGGCACGCGATGGACCCAACCTGGGGACAGGTCGTGGCAGACACGACGCACCTGCGCTTCGGGGACGCCGTGACGGACGTCGCGGCCTTTCTGCATGGGGTCGAAATCACGGAGGTCATCACCCTGCCCGACCCGTGAGGACCTGGCGGGAACTCGACACCGTCAGGCGCCTTCGAGCAGCGCTGCACGCGCCTCGTCGGCGTCGCGGGCCGAGCGCCAGCCGAGGTCGCGCCCGGCCTCCCCCGCGAACCACGTGACCTGCCGCTTGGCGTAGCGGGCGTGGGCCGACGCGAGGGTCTCGGCGAAGACGGCGGGGCTCGGCCGGCTCGACGGGGGGAGCATCCACACGGTCACGGCGGCGCGATAGCCGAGGGACTGCAGCCCCGGCGCATCGGGAGCGACGCCCCGCGCGAGGAGGCCCGCGACCTCATCGAGCAGACCGGCCGCGACCATCTGGCGGGCGCGGACGGCGATGCGGTCGCGAAGCGGCGCTCGCGCTGGCACGAGGGCCACGAAGCGGGTGGCGGCGGCGAGCGGGTTGGGGGCCACGGGGTCCGCCTGCCAGGCGCTCAACGGGCGCCCGGTCGCGAGGACGACCTCGAGGGCGCGGGTGATGCGCTGGCGATCCTGGGGTGCGATGCGGGCCGCGGCGGCGGGGTCGTACGGGGCGAGTTCGGCGTGGAGGGCCTCGGGACCGAGGTCCGCGAGGCGGCGCGCGATGGACTCACGGACCTCGACGGGGATCGGCGGAACGGCGGCAAGTCCGGCGAAGAGGGCGCGGAAATAGAGGCCCGTGCCGCCGCAGACGATGGTCGGGCGGCCCGCGGCAAGGCGACCCTCGAGGATGGGTCCCACGCATGCGGCGTAGCGCGCGGCGTCGGCCTGCTCGGCGGGGTCGAGGAGGTCGAGGCCGTGGTGGGGGATCTGGGCGCGGTCGGCCGCGTCGGGCTTCGCCGAGCCGATGTCGAGCCCGCGGTAGAGCTGCACGGAGTCGGCGCAGACGATCTCGGCGTCGAGGGCCTCAGCGAGTTCCATCGCGAGCGCCGACTTGCCGCTCGCGGTCGGTCCGCCGATGGCAAGAATCATCGGCTGCGAGGTGCCGGGAGTCATGGCTGCGTGACCGGTTCGAGCGCCACGATCCGGACCGCGGTGGCAGACCGGAACATGGCCGGCAGGGCATGCCAGCGCACGT
>SYAK01000460.1 GCA_005788935.1 Pseudomonadota bacterium | reverse complement strand
TCGTCCGCAGCTCCTTGCGCATCTGGCCAGGCGTCGGCGTCCGCGTCGGCGATCGGCAGCAGCAACACCCCGACCCACGCGTTCGGGGCCATCGCCTCCGTCACCGGGACCTCGACGGTCGGCGCGAGCCCCTGGAGCTCGAACACCTGCTGCGACAGCACCCGGTTGCTCTCGACCGTCACCCAGGCGCGTGCCCGAGGGAACGGGGACTGGATGACGAACTGTGCCTTTTCACCCACCTGCCAGGTCCGGCCCGTCGCGGTCACGACCACCTGCTCGTCGTCGCGCTCGGGCCACGAGGCGTCGGCGCCCGCGACCCACAGCGTCGCCTCGGTCACCGCCACCCGTCCAAGCGGGTCGGTCACGCGGGCCCGCACGAGGTGCTGCCCACCCGCCTTCGGCGTCAGCTTCACCGCGAGCGGGGCCGCGGCGCTCTTCACCTTCTGGGTCGCGACGACGGTGTCCTTCGACGTCGTGTGCCACGTCGCGTCCCCGGTCGCGTCCTGCTCGCGGATCGAGGTCCACGTGCGGTGGACGAGCTCGACGACGACGTCCGCACCTTCCCGCAAGGCCGCCGCGACCTCGGGGCCTTCGCCGCCCGGATCGGCGGGCAGCGGCGCCACGACGATCGCCTCGACGACTGTCGCCGCCCCCACCCGCGCGACCCACTCGGTCAGCCGCAGGCCAGGCACGAGGCCGGGCGGCTCGAGTCGAACCCGCCGCCGCGCGCTGCTCGCCTGACCGTCGGCATCGACCGCCTCGATCTCGAGGACGAGCGCCCACGGGGTCGTCGCGAGGGCCTTGTCGAAGTCCGGGGCCGTCGCCTCGGGCAGCAGGACGTAGGCCGCGTCGAGGCGCCCGACCCCCATCGCGTCGAAGCTCGCCTCGCCCGAGGCCAGCTCGCGGCTCGCGGCGGCCTCGCCGTCATCTTCCCAGCGCCCCGCCTCGTCGCCGAACAGGAAGTCCGGGTGTCCTGCGGGCTGGTGCCGATCCGCGGCCCGGTGGAGTGTCCAGCGGAACTTCACGTTCGCCATCGGCGCACCAAACCAGTACCTTCCGCCGACCGCCGCCGTGAAGCGATCGCGCGTGGCGGCGAGGGATGCGACCGTCGTCATCGCGGTCGGTGCCCGGTAATGCTCGACCCGGAAGTTGCCGGAGAGGCTGATTCCGGTCGCGAGCGTCGCCTGCGCGCCAGGGGCTGGCTTTGGCGGCTCGACCGTGACCCACCAGTGCCCGGTCGCGCTCTCCGCGCCGAGCGGCACGTCGAAGCTCAGGTCACCGAACGGTCCCGTCGTCAGCGTCTCAGAGAAGACCTCCTGGCTCAGAGGGTTCCGAACCGTCACCGTGAGCGGGGTGTTCGCCAGCACCTCGGGGGTAACGCCGCCGCCAGCGAGCGCGTAGGTCTGGACGTGGACGACCTCGCCTGGCCGGTAGATGCCGCGCTCGGTGAAGACGAGGCCCGTCAGGTGCCGCCCCGCCGCATCCCAGTCGACGGGTACGTCGAAGCGCCATCGCGGGACCCCCGAGAGGTCGTCCTGCCGATCGAGCAGGGCCGCGTCCCCGTCGTGCTCGGCGACGACCCATCGGACCCCGCTCCCGTCGTCTCCGGAGCGGGCCGCGGGCACGTTCGCGCTGACGACGCCATCGGCGGGCGTCATGCCGTCCCACAGCCGGCGCCCGGCACCGTCGAACATGCGGACGCGGGCCCCTCCGACGGCCCCTCCGTCGCTCAGCGTGGCGACGCGCACGGTCGTCCCGCCGCCGCCGCTCTTGACCGTCAGCGCGAGGTTCGTCACCTGCACGAGCGCGGCCGCATCCGCAAGGGGCGGCTCGGACCCGTTCGGCAGCACGGCGTGGACCAGCACCCAGCCCGTCCCGCTCGCGCCGTCGAGGTCAGTCCCGAGCGCCGAGAGCGGCACCTCGACCTTCTGAGGGGCCGACATGGCCCCGCGGACCGCGAGGACCTTGGGCCCTCCGGTCGCGACCCCCGCGAGGGTGGTGAGGTCTGGCCCGTCGGACGCGAGCACCCCTGCGAGCTGCGGCAGCAGCTGCTCAAGCTTTGCGGTGTCGAGGCGCGTCTGGGACACCGCCACCCGCTGCGCCCCGATGACGACGATCGGCAGCTTGAAGCGCGTCTCGGGGGCGGGTGGCGGGAAGGTCCGCAACCCGGTCGGCATCGTGAGCTGCGCGTCGGGTGCCAGCACGGGCACGTCGAAGGACCGGAGCGTCCCGCGCGGCCCGTGCTGCGGGCGACACCCAGCCGTCGCGCTGACCCGGACCACCGTCTCCGGCTTGGCGCGGGCGAGGCGGAAGCTGACGGTGTCGCCCCAGACCTGGAAGTCCCGCAGCGCGGACGGCGGGTAGACCTTGATGCAGTCCCCCGCCGTGTCCGGGTGCAGCGCCGCGGAGAAGGTCGCCTGCCAGGTCGCGAGCGGGGTGCACTCGGGCGCGCACGAGACCCCTGTCAGCTCGAGCGGGCGCGGGCCGTGGACGCCCATGGTCCAGGGCTCGGCGGCGGTCTTGCCCGGGGGCGGTGACAACAGCTCGCCCGCGACGGTCACGTGCACGAGGCGCCCGGGTGGCAGGCCGCCTTCGGGGGTCACGATCCAGCTCCGCGCGGGGCCCTCGGGCGGTGCCTTCGGCGCGTCGTCCGCGACCCCGGGCAGCGGGCCGACCTCGAGCGTGAACGGCAGGGTCACGGCCGAGGCGAGGTCGACGGGACCGGGGTAGGCGGGGTTGTCGTGGGTCGTCGCGCGGACCGTCAACGCGGCCTGCACGCGCGCGGCGGAGATACCCTCGCTGAAGACGAGCGGGACCGCGGCGCCGAACGGGACAAGCTGCGGATAGTTGACCATCCAGGCGCTCTCGTGGAGCGGCGAGCTGACCGTCAGGGGGCGCCAGGTGAGGCTCGCCTCGAGCGGCTGCGGGGTCAGGCCGATCCGCAGCTTCAGCAGCGTGGCGGGCGGAGGTGCCTCGGCAAGCTCGACCTTGACGGTGCGAAGATCGACCCAGGTCACGGTGCGTGGGCCCGAGGCGCCCTCGACGCTGACTTCGGGGGCTGGCGCGGGGGTCGGTGCGGCCGGGGCCGGGTTGACCGCCGCGGGGGCTGCGGCGGGAGCGAGCGGCGGGTCGAGC
>SYAK01000459.1 GCA_005788935.1 Pseudomonadota bacterium | reverse complement strand
TCCTGGCGTCCAGCCTCGCCGCCAGGCCCCGCGCCGAGGGCCTTGCCGATAAGTTTCACGAGGGTGCTTTTCATGGGACGTGGCTCCGTGAGTGGGTGGAGGCTTCGGGCTGGCCCGCTAGCCCAGGATGCTTCGCCCGGGAAGGCTCGGGTCGCAAAAAGTGCGCGCACCAACCTCCGGATGGCAGCGCGGGGGCCGGTGCCCGGAGCTTGACCCACGATCGGGTCAAGCCGTGTCCTTGCCGTTAAAGCTCGTGCTCGAGGTTGCGCGCCTGCCACTGCATCACGGCGACCCCTTCGACCGCCTCCTCATCGGGCAGGCCTGCACGGAGGGCCTGACGATCGTCACGCGCGACCGCCCCTTCGAGGCCTACGGGGCCCTGTCGTGCCAGCCTGACACGCCAGCCTGACGTCCGCCCGCGGGCGTCAGATGATGGCGTCGACCTCCCAGACCCGCAGCCGCTTGTCGGACGAGGCCGCGACGAGCCAGGCGCCGTCCGGGGAGAAGGCGACCGCGGTCACGCCCTTCGGCTTGATCGGCAAGTCGATCAGCGACTCGAGGTTCTCGAGGCTCCAGAGGCCGACCGAGCGCTCGGAGCCGAGGGCGAGCATCGCGCCGTGCGGCGACAGATCCAGCGACAGGTGGCCAGCGACCCCAGGTTCGAAGCCCTTGCGCGGCTCCCACGTGCGCGTCGACCACAGGCGGATCTGGCCCTCGTAGCCCGCACTCAGCAGCGTCTCGCCGTCCGGCGTCAGACCGCCGAGCGACACTGACGCCTTGTGGCCGGTCGGGACCGCGCGTTGCGAGCCGTCGGCGAGGGTCCAGATGGTCAGGTCCTCGCCGAGGCCGCTTGACACGAGGGTCTCGCCAGACCGGAGCCACGCGAGGCTCAGCGGATGGCGCGTGAGGCCCTTCAGCGAGCTGACGCACTCGCCTGAGGCGCGCTCCCAGAGGCGGATCGTGAGATCCTGGCTGCCGGTCGCGAGGAGGTCGCCGTGCAGCGCGTAGCGGACGCAGGTGATTGCGTTCTTGTGCCCTGTCAGCGATCCAATGAGCGAGAGGTCCTCGGTCGACCAGCGCCGAATCTGGCGATCGGCCCCGATCGTCGTGAATTCACTGCCGTCGGGCGCCATCGCGAGGTCGAGGATCGGCTTGTCGTGCGCGTCGAGCACGGCGACCTCGGCGAAGTCGTCGTGGGGGTCCCAGACGCGGACCTGGTTGTCCATCCCGGCCGTGAACATGCGCGTGCCGTCGGGGGTGAAGCGGATAGCCGACACGGTGGACTGGTGGGCGACCCACGCGAGGTGTTCCTGACTCATCCGGTGTCTCCTGGGGGCGGCGGGCGGCTCATGGGGAGAGCCGCTGGTCTTCGAGCGTCGTGAGCGGCATGAGCTGCGCATTACCGACGCTGAAGAGGGCGGTGGGCGGGCCGTGGCGGAGGGGCACGCCGAGGTCGAGACGAAATACGAACCGATTGAACTGCGGGAAGAGCACGCGGAGGCCGCCTCCGACGGCGTGTCCCCACGTCAGGGCGCGGGGGGCATGCCCCACCGCACCCACATCATAGAACAAAGCGGCGCCCATGTGGACGGAACCGAACATGACAGGCGGCAGTCGCCACTCGAGGCCCGCGCGCAGGCGGTCTGCGCCGAATCCGAAGAGCGCCTGGGACGGGAAACCGCGGAGCCCCGAGTCGCCGCCGAGCGAGACGAGCGTCGAGGCGCTGTCGCGGTGGCGGAGGTCGAGCTCGGCGAGCAGGGCGAGGCGCCCGAGGAAGCGGGGGGTGGCGGCGCGCAGGCGGACCCGGTAGTGGCCGTCGATGACGTCGCCCGCGGCGAGGCGGCCCGACGCCGACGCCTCGAGGTCGACGAGCGCGCGGTCTCGGGCGACGAGGGGGCTGTCGGTAGCCCGCTCCGGGCCGCCGGTCGTCGGTGCGAGGACGAGACCGGCCGCGACAGACCAGGTGAACGCGTCGGCGCGGCTTCCGAGGGCGTTCAGAGGGGCCGTGAAGGCGGCAGAGGACCATGGGCCCGTGCGAACCTCCTCGGCGACCCCGTAGGCGCCGAGGTCGGTGAAGACGACCCACGTCGGGTCAAAGATCTCCCAGCTGACGAAAGGGTAGACCTCGCGCCGGGAGACCGGCAGGACGTCGGCTTCGAAGGCGGCGCGGGCGGGGTCCGCGGTGGAGAGGCCGCCGAGGCCGGTGGCGGCGTGCGGGCGGAAGCTGCTCACGGCGGCCCCGAGCCCGTAGCGGAGGCGGTGGATCTCGCGCCGCCCGAGCTGGAGGGCGCCCGCGGCGGCGAGGTGGCCGAGCGTCCGGTCCCACATGCGCGGGATGCGCTCGGTCGCGGCTGTGGCGGGGTCGTCCCAGGCGAGCAGCGTCATCCCCTGCAGCTGGCGTCCGACGCTGTCGTTCCACGCGAACTCGACGCCAAAGCCGTGGCGCCGTCGAAGGTTGTAGAGCGGAAGCCCGAAGGCCACGCCGCCGCGGGTCCCCTCGAACGTGCCCGTGGCGCGCGCAAGGATCACCTCGGCTGTTTGTGACAGCTGCCAGCGCGAGTCGAGGAGACGGCGATCCTGCCACACCCCGCCGAGGGCGACGGTCGCTGGCAGGACCTCGAAGAGCCCGCCGACGAGCTGGTTGCGCCCGAAGAGGTTGCGCTCGAGGAGGCTCAGGCTCAGGCGGTCGAGGACACCCTGCGTCAGCGAGAAGCTGCTCTCGAGGCGCAGCGACCACAGGTCTCGGGTGTAGACGAAGGCGTCGACTCCCACCGCTGGCGGCACCTCGGGGGTGGCCACTCGCGGGCGCACCGGAATGATCGCCACGAGGGCGAAGGTCCCGATGTTACGAATATTCCGGACCGTCTCGGCAGCGCGGACGCCGCGCCAGGCGTCGCCCGCGGCGAAGAGCAGCTCGCGACGGACCGCCGCCTCGGTCGTGCGCGCGTGAAGGGCGTTCAGAAAGGTCGGCCAAGGCTCGTCGGGGACGAAGACGTCGTCACGGTGGACGTGGATCCGCGCGATGGGAAGCCCTTCGGCCTCCATGTCGGGCATCGCCTCGAAGCCCGCCGCGGTGAGCGCGGCGAGGGCTCGCGCCCGGTCTACCTGCGGGCCCGCCGCTGTCGCGCCTCGGGTGGCCGTCAGCGCGAGCAGCAGTGAGACAGCGCACGGCACGAGGCGGCCGAGGATGCGCCGCCAGACCTTTTGAATTGCAATCATTCTCCGCCGTGGAGCGCCTCGCAGGACCGCCCATCAGGCGGCGCGATGCGGGTGGGCCCGGTGCCCGCTGCGAAGGCCGCGATGAATGGCGCAAAGGCCGCCTGCACCTCGCAGATGGGTGAGGCAAAGGTCAGCGGCGTCTCGCGCGCGACCCCAGGCGGGTAGGGGGGCTGCCAGGTCGAGCGGCAGAAGGGGCTCGTGATGTGGGCGTGGCAGGCGGTGCCGAGGTAGAACAGGGCGGCGGTGACGGTCTGGTCGCCGATCGTGAGGTTGGCCTCGATGGGGGCGTCCGGGAAGGCGGCGGCCTCAACGCCGGCCGCGCCGGGCATGGTCGGGTCGACGGCCCAGCCCGCGCCGGCGTCGGCGAAGACCGGGACGCCGAGGGCCGTGTTCAACGACAGCTGGGCTGGCCCGAAGAGGGTCTCGTCCCACGAGTTGCCGGTCATCGCGAGGTGCGGCAGGTGGCCATCCGTCCGGTGCCGCAGGACGTAGGGCGCAAACGCGATCGGGTCGGCGCGCTGCGAGAACCACTGGACGAAGGCGAGGACGGGGTCGCTCCAGGCCGAGCCCCGCAGAGCGGCGGCGTCGCGGGCGAGGCCGAGCGTCGCGTCGACCACACCCGAGACGAGCGGTGCGTTGTTCGGCGCCATTGGCAGGTTGATGGACAGAATCGCGGCCGATGGAACCGAGGTCACGATGTGGCTGATGGTCGGATCGAGCGCCCAGAGGCCCATCGTGAAGCTGCTGCCGAAGGACAGCGAGGTGTGCATGACGCGCGCGGCGTCGAAGGTCACGCCCGCGAAGGCGCCGAGGCCGTCGGGACCTGGCTCGCGGAGATAGCGGAGGAGGACACGGGTCTCGATCGCGATGGCGGCGAGGTTGTTCTCGATCACTTCGGGGTCGAACTCGGAGGGCAGCCCGAAGAGCCCGCCCACGCTGGTCGTGGCGCCCGCGGGGTCGCCGACGCCGTCGGGCTCGGCAGTTCCATTGTAGGCGTTCTGTGCATCCGAAGACGTAGAAGCGAAGAGGCCCTCGGTCGCAAAGAAGCGCTCGATCTGTCGCCCGCCATGGAAGGGCAGGTCGAGAGCGACGGTGGCGACCCCGTGGGCGCAGTTGGCGACGGCGAAGGGCAGGGCCTGCGCCCGGATCTCGGTGCCCCCGTGGGTGAAGATGGCGACCTTGGCCGCGGGGGCGTCGGGCGCGAGGTGTTGTTCGCAGAGGTAGAGCGAGAACGGGACGAGCGTCTTCGCGAGCGCCTCGGGGCGGCCCTCGACGTCGTAGCGCGGGCGCGAGGGGGTCGGTGACGTGCCGGTCGGGACGAGGTTGAAGGAGGGCATCACGAGGCCGCCCTGGACGATGCGTCCGACCTTGCCGCGGAAGGCGCCGCCTGTGTAGGGACCGCTCTGGCCGGCGATGGCCGCCGCGTCGGCACGCGAGCCGGCGTCCCAGTGGGTCGGGGTGAAGGCGAAGGGGCCGGTCGGGGTGCCGAGGTGGGCGCCGAGCGCGTCGCCGGTCAGGTCAAGCGCCGGGATTGGGTCGAACGTCGAGGTCGAGCGCGAGCCGAGCGTCGGGCGGGGTGCCGCGAGCGGGGCCGCGTCGGCCGCGTCCAGGAAGGCCGCCAGCCAGGGCAGCGAGGCCTCTGTCGTGAAGACCGTCGCCATGACGGGTGGTGCCCCGGCGTCGGTCGCGAGGGCCTCGCGGAGCAGCGTCCACCCCGGGTTCGCGCGGACCGCCGCGGCCTCCTCGGACAGGCTCGCGGGTGCCTCGGGCGCGAGCGCGTCGCCGATGATCGGCGGGCGTCCGATGGCGCGTCCGAGGGCGTCCTTCGGGCCTTCGGCGATGAGGAGCGCGAAGGTCGAGTCTGGCGTCAGCGCGTGCCCCCACGCCGGCATCACCGCGAGCATGCGGCCGGGCTCGAACCACGCGACCTGGGCTGGGAAGCGCGCGCCGGCATCGGGGCCCGAGAGCGCGAGGAAGGACACGGCCCCGTCGAAGGTCGCGAGGTCGGGGGCGACGGCCATCGGGAAGAATGCGGCGGAGGCGAAGGAGAAGCCGGGGCGGGACCGCATGAGTGCGTCGAGGCGCGCGATCTGGGCCGGTTTGGCGAGGCTCGGCCAGGTGGGGTCGCGCGTGAGTGGTTCGAGTTGCAGCGCGCCATCGGCGCCGCGGAGCGCGTCATTCGGGAACGGGCCGGCCGAGATCGTCTGGGTCGGGGCCATCCCGGACGCGAAGACCGCGGCGGGGTCTGGCGCTTCGTCCGTCGTGTCGGTCGCGACGTCCGTCGGCGGAGTCTCTGCGTCCGTGAACTGCGTATCGCCTTGCGCAAATACGTCCTGTGAGGGGGTGATTGGGTCACCGCCGCAGGCGGCGGGCGCGGTGACGAGCAGCGCGAGGGCGGGGAGGGCGGCGCGTCGGCGGTGAGACATCGGGATCCTCTCTGGGGTTCGCGAGGGCTGGTCCTAGGCCCGTCAGGCGCAGCATCGGGGCGGGCTGCCGGGAGCTTACACGATTTTTACCGGTTCGGGGGCTCTCGCGGGGAAGGACTTGGGGTAGGACTGGGCTCCCGTGCCATGCCGCTCATGACCCACCGCCGCCGTCATCCTGCAAGCCTCGCCGCGCTCGTCGCCGTCGTGGCCGTCGCCACGTCTTCGGACGCGCGCCCCGACGCGCCAGCCCCGCTCGTCGCGGTGGAGGCGCGCCTCGACCGCCCCATCGTCCTCGTGGATGTCGCGAGTGGCAGCGGTGCCCCTGGTCGCAGCGCCGCCCGCCACGCCTATCTGCGGCTGCGGGTCGCCGCGCGGGCTCGGGCCGGAGAGCGCCCGGCTCCGCTCAACCTCGCGATCGTGGTCGATCGCGCCGCGGTTCGTGAGCCTGCCGTCAGCGCAGCACTCGACGAGGTGCTCGGGTCGCTGACCCCGTCCGATGTGGCGGCGGTCGTCGAGTACGGCGACGTCGTCGAGGTCCGGCGGCCCGCCGACGGTCGCCCGGTCGCGGGACGAACGCCCACGGTCCCGACGTTTGCCGCGGAGGCCGCGTCGGTTGCCGCGCCAGGGGCGAGCGGGGCCAACCTGTTCGGGGGTGTCGCGAAGGGGGCCGCCGAGATCCGAAAGTACCTCGGCAGCGCCCGCGTGAGTCATCTGCTCGTCGTCGCCGCGCGGCCGCCCGGGGCTGGGCCGCGGGATCCGCGAGCGCTCGGAGAGCTCGGGGCGGCGCTCGCGCGCGACGGGATCGGGATCACCGTGGTCGACGTGGGCGCGCGGGGCACGCTCGCGCTCAAGGCCCTTGCGGGCGGTGGCGGCGGGGCCTATCTGCCCGTTGGCGGGAATGCGGTCCGCGGGCAGCTTCGCGAGGCCCTGCGGGCGGCGCGGGCGGTGCGGGCGCGCGACGTGGGCGTCGAGATCCGCTTCCCTGGGGCTGTGGCACCGATGCGCGTGCTCGGTGCCCCGTCGGCCGAGGTGATGGGGCGCGTCGTGCGGGTCCGCCTCGGCGATGTCCGCCTGACGGGCGGGGGCGAGCTTCTCGCGCGCCTCGACACCACGCTGTGCGAGCCGGGACGGCGGCGGATCGGCGAGGTCCATGTCCGCTACTTCGACATGCACGAGGCTCGCGAGGTCGCGTCGGTGACGCCGCTCGAGGTGACCTGTGCCGTCGGGGAACGGCAGGGGGCGCAGGTCGACTTCGACGTCACGGCCTCGGTCGCGATGGCGCTCGGCGAGGACGCCCGCACCGAGGCGCGTCGTGCTGTCGCGCGGGGCCAGACGGAGCAGGCGGCGCTCGCCCTCGCGGTGGCCCTGGAAGAGCTGCGCGAGCTCGTCTCCGGCCCGCTCGCCGGGGTCGAGGTCCTGAGCCTCATCGACGCGCTCGAGTCCGAG
>SYAK01000458.1 GCA_005788935.1 Pseudomonadota bacterium | reverse complement strand
GTTTTTTTGTGCCCAAAGACCGGAGGGCTCAAAACCGCCAGGCGCCGGAGAGGCGAAACCCTGTGGCGCCTCGGCCCACCGCGAGGGCCCCCGCTGGCAACGCCGCGTCCCGGGCCCACGAGGGTCCCCACGGGGCGTCGAGGTTCACCACCGCGCCGAGCGCGAGGTGCGCCCCCTCCGGCAACAGCCACCGCAGCTCCGGCACCAGGGAGAGCGCGGCCGCGTCGCGCGTGACCGTGGGCGTCCAGGCCAGCTGCCCAGCGAGCGACACCCACCAGTTCGCCGCGACCTCGGCCGCGACCCGCGCCCGCAGCTCGAGGGCGAGACCGTCACCGCGCACGAGGCCGTCGGTCCCCTCGCGCGCCTGGGTCGGGAGCATGAAGGCGACCGTCGGCTGCGCCTCGAAGAGCCACCCCGGCCCGACCTCCGCCCAGGTCATCGACCCGAACGCGGCCGCGTGATCGCCGAGCCACTGCCAGGACTCCCAATGCCCGCGGATCGCGCGCCCACCGATTTCGGCCAACGCGTCGACCGCCTGACCGCGCCGCGCGACAGGCAGCGCCCCGCCGACCTTCAGCACGAGCCCCGCGCCCATCTGCTCGGCCCAGCCGAACACGAGGTTGCCCGCGGCGAAGCCCGTCGCGCCCGCCGAATCGACCGCCATCGTGCCGCCCGCCCGCAACCAGGCGGCCCCCGTGGCGCCAGCCCGGCCCGTCAGCGTCATCATCGGGCTCCAGAGCGCGGCGTGCCCGCCGAGACCGTCCCGGACGACACCCCCAGCGACCTCGAGGTCGATCCGCGGACCGTCCGCGCGGGCCTCGCCGACGCCGACGCAGGCCGACGACAGCAGCGCCACGACACCCCACCGCGCGGGACGCCACCCCCTGACCTCTTGACCCACGCGCGTTCCCGGTGCCATGCGTCTCCCCGCGTCAGGCGCCATCCTGACACATCGCGCGGCGACACTCACGCGCCGCGAAGGACTCCGAGACCTGCGCGCGAGACGAACGATCCGATGCACACCCTGCGCCCCCTGCCCGCCCTGCTGAACCCCACGCCACGCCTGGTCCTGATGGACTGCGACGGCATCATCTTCGACACAAACCTCAGCAAGTGCGAGGCCTTCCGTTACGCGCTCGGCGCGTACCCCCGCGAGGCCGTCGAGCGCCTCGTGGCCTTCCATACCGCGACTGGTGGCGTCTCACGCTACGTCAAGATCCGCCGCTTCTTCCGGGCCATGCACCCGGTTCCCGACCCCGAGACGGCCATCGCCGAGGCCCTCGAGCGCTTCGCCTTCTGGTCCGAGAAGGCCTATGCCGAGCTGGCCCCGCGCCCCGAGAGCCTCGCCTTCGCCGAGCGCCTCGGAGGCCCGGTCCGCGTCCACGTCGTCTCGGGCTCGGACGGCGACGAGCTGCGTCGCGTCTTCGCCCGCCATGGCTTGACGCCACGCTTCGCTGGTGTCCACGGCTCTCCCGAGACGAAGGTCTCCCACCTCGAACGACTGCTCGCCAAGGCGCAGGTCGCGCCGCAGGACGCGCTCTTCATCGGGGACGGCGGCGGGGACTGGGCGACCGCGGTGGAGCTCGGGGTGCCGTTCATCCTGCTGACCGAGATGTCGGAGTGGCAGGACGGCGCCGCGGTGGTAGCCGCTGGCTGCGGAGGCGGACCGGCCGAGGGTCCTGGTGCGGCCGTCGCCTCGACCTGGGCCGAGATCCTCGCGGCCCTTGCTACGCCCCCGCGAAAGGTCCCGACCTGAGCAAGGCCGAGGACCACTCGCCGCGCGCCTGATGTGGCCCGCGCCATGACGATCGTGGGGCGCTTCGTCAGCGAGTCGGGGTGCGTTGAAGCGAACTGGTCTGCCTGGTGCCGAGGGGCGCGGCATCCACGCGCTGTGCGGGACGTCCGCCTCTGGGCCGAGGCTGGTCTGGCCGGTCGTGTGCCCGCCGCTCGGACTCAGCGTCGACGACGCGTCGCGCACGCTCGGAGAACGCACGTGGACATGCGAGGTGGAGCGCTCAGGCGGCGCTGACAACGCGCCCGCGTCAGTGCAGGACGGTCGCCGACAGGCGCGGGAAGACCTCGAGCAGGCCCTCGGGCGTCTGGATCGGGGCATCGGCGTCGCCATCGGGGCGGACCCCGAAGCCGCGCGCAGCCCAGGACTCGAGGAATGTCGTGCACTTTTCCAAGTGATCACGGGCATCGATGCCCTCGACCGGCTGGATGCTGCCCGAGGCGAGCACACCCCGGAACGCGGCGGCGAGGGCCTGCATCTCGGAGGGGGCCATCGGAGCCCGCACGCGAGCGGCCAACTCCGGGCTTTGCGCGAGCGACATCAGCAGCGGCCCCGCGTTGATTTCGCAGGGACTGACCGGATAAAGGCTGTAGCGCGAGGCGAACGGGCAGCGCTCGCAGTCGTATTCGTCGGCGCGTTCGGCCGCGAAGGTCTCGAAGTCCAGGTCGTCGTCGCGTGCGTCGAACTCGTCTTCGAGGCGCGCGACGTGGTCGGGGTCATCGCGGACGATCGGGGCGTTGACGGCCTCGCAGGTCGAGGTCGTCAGGTCCTCGAGGCGCTCCTCGAGGGCCACGAGCTCGTTGACAGCCTTCTCGGTCAGTAGCTGGTGCTGGGAAGCGACCACGCGCGCCTCGATGGCCGCCTCGATCTGACGGATGATGTCAGCGCGGCGACGCCCATGGCGGGCGGGGCGAACGAGGAGCCAGTCGAGACGGGTCATGCGCGGCCTCCGAGCCCGAGGGGATTTGCCCTGAAGCGGACGACGACGCAAGCGGCGCGTTCAGGATGCCTCGCGGCCCGCAGGGCGCCGACAGGGCGGGGGTGATACCAAGGCTGAAACATGATGTTTCACCTGTGAACCATTTTGTCTCATCGATGAACCAGAATGTTGCATGCGGTGTGAACTCACGGCCGCACGTCGGCCACGTCGAGCCCGGCGTCGGCGTAGATGCGAGCGAGGCGCTGCGGATCGAGCCGCACCGCGAGCGTCTTGACAGCAGCGACCGAGACGCGACCCGGCGGCGCGCCCTTGGGCTTGCGGACGTGCTTTCTCTGGGTGTGCATGACGTCGATGACAGCCTCGCCACGGGCCTTGCTGTGCCACGCGGCGAGGGTCGCAGCATCGAGCAGCGCCTCGGGGTGCGGCGGGGCCCCGCGTTGGCGCTCGCGCAAGATCACATGCGATCCCGGGACGTCGTGGGCATGGACAAAGGTGTCCCCACCGCGGGCGTGCCGGAAGGTCAGCGCGTCGTTGTCGGCCGCGCCGCGCCCGAGCCAGATCTCGGCGCCATCGCAGGCGACAAAGCGCCGGTACGGCAGCCGGGGCCCCTCGGACTCTCCCCCCGACCCTGCTGCGGGCTGTTGACGCGGGCGCAGGCCGAGCTTGCGGGCCTCCGACGCGACCTGCCCCAAGGTGGCCGCGTCAGGCGCCTCGGCGGTTCGCACGAGCAGCCCGTCGAGGCCCTCGAGCTGCTCCCAGGTGGCGAGCAGCCGCCCCTCGGCGTCCTCGCGCGTTCGGACGAGCTTGCGGTAGCGGGCGAAGAGGCGCGCGAGGTTGGCGGCCGGTGTCAACCCCGGGTCAAGCGGGATCTCGACCTCCGGGGCGCCGTCCGCGAACCAGTTGCGGGCCCGAACCGACGCGGCCTTCGGCGGGACGTCGCGCAGCACGGTCTTCAACAGCTCCCCGCGCTCGAACAGGGCGGGCGCCTCACTCGCAGCCGCCAGCTGCGCCTCAAGCCGGTCGGCAGCGCGCTGGTGGCGGTCGCGTGCAGCCTTGAGCGCGCGTTGAAGTTCGAAGCGCTGCTCGTCGAGGAGGCGGCACTCGCGGGCGGACCAGGAGGTCTCGGACCAGGCCGCGAGCCACAGGTCGGGGGTCGCGGCCAGCTCCGGGAATGCGAGCCCCGAGGCCTGAAGCGGGGGGGCCTCGTCGTCGATTGCGGGTCTGTCGTGCAGCAGCGCGACGCGCGCCGGGGTCGTCTCGTCAGGCGCTGCGGTCACCGCCGTGAGGTTCGGGAAGCGCCCGGCGAGCTGGAAGACGAGGCTGCACGCGCCGCCCTGGAAACGCAGAACCAGACGCCGCGTGTCCTCGAGGGTCACCGCGGAGAGCCGCGCGTTCTCGAGCAACGCTCGCAGACGCAGGGTCTCCCGATCGGGGGCCTGCGGCGGAGGCGGCCACGTCCGTCCGAGCATCACCGCGGGCGTACGCGGGGCGGCGTCGAGCATCAACCGCGGGCGCGGTCCACCGTCGGGCGAGGACCCGGTCGGCCAGTCGAGCGCCCCGAAATCGAGCAGCAGCATCGTCTCGGTCGGGCGCCACAGGCGGTCGAGACGGCGCCCGACGAGCAACTGTCCGAGGCTCTGCGCGAGCAACGCCCCGGACTCGGCGGAGGGTCTCATGGCGTCCGTTCACCGCCCTCGCCGCGTCGCCACGGGCCGCGGACTCCGCCCTCCTTGGCGAGGAGCATCGTCGGCCCGATGACGAGCTCGCGGTCGACGGCCTTCCCCATGTCATAGATGACGAGCGCGGCCACGGATGCGGCCGTCATGGCCTCCATCTCGACACCGGTGCGGGCGGTTGTCGACGCGACCGCGAGGATCGCGATGGCGTCGTCGAGGACCTCGAAGGTCACGTCCACGTGATCGAGTGGCAGGGTATGGCACAGCGGAATGAGATCGGAGGTCTTCTTGGCGGCCTGAATCGCGGCGATTCGCGCGACCGCGAAGACGTCGCCCTTGGGGCCACCGCCTACCGCGAGCAGCGAGATGGTCTCGGGCGCCCCTGTGATGCGGGAGGCCGCGACGGCGCGACGGGCGGTCTCGGGCTTCGGCGCCACATCGACCATCCGGGCGCGTCCGGTCTCATCGAGGTGGGTGAGCCGCGTCACGGCCCCACCTGGAAGGACCACTGCTCGGTGTAGCCGCCGGCGCCCGCCACGGTGCCCGTGATGGTGCACGTCCCCGAGGCGACCGCAGTGACCTCGAAGACGCCATCCCCGAGCTTGGTGTTCGGGACAATCCTGCAGATGGCCTCGGCCGCCGCGAGCGTCACGACGCCATCGAGGCCCGCGACCGTCGCGGCGTCGTTCGTGAGCCCGCGGAGAACGCCGGACGCCGACTCGCCAACCGCGAGGCTGGTCAGGGACTGGAGGCCGCGAAGCTCGAGATCGACGAGGGCCGAGGGCGCAACGACCTCGAGGGCGAACCCCTCGCCAGCGCCAGGCGTCAGCGTGACGGGGCCCTCTGCGAGGAAGGTCGGTCGGATGAAGCCCTGCCCGACGAAGCGGGCGGCATCGGAAGCCTCCGGGGGGTCGGCGCGGATGACGACGGGCAGCTCACCATAGCCGGTCAGGCGGCCGCCGCCGGCGTCGCGCAGGGCCACCGCGAGGGCCATGCGCCCGCCGACCACAGCGCGCGGGGTCGGCGTCTCAGGCACGAGGAAGCCCGGCCCCGAGAGGTCGACCGTCGCGAGCTCGGCCACGTGAAGCTCGATGGTGTCGCGGCCGCCGTCGGTCTCGACCGTGATCGTGACCGTGCCCGGGCTACGCGCGCGGACCTGGATGACGTTGAAGTCAACGCTTCGGACCTCGAGGATTTCGGGGTCGCTGCTCGTGGCGGCCGTGACCGCGAGGGCCGCGTCGGAGCCGACCGAGGTGACAGCGACTGCGCCCGAAAGGCCGGCAGCGACCGGGGTGTCGAACGCGACCGGCAACGAGCGCTCGAGCTCCTGCCAGGCGAAGGTGAGGACGCCACCCTGGCCGCTCTGAGCGACGTCACAGGCGGCGAGCGCGCAGCAGGCCGCAAGAGGGGCGAGAGGGGATACGCGCATCATGAAGCACTCCTGACGGTTCAGCGGGACGCTCGCAGGGTGCCCGAGAAGGCGCCCGAACGCAAAATCGGGCGGTCGGAGCGGCCAATGGCGCCCGTCACCACCCGAGATGCAACCATGTTGCAAATACGTCCGCGCGCTGTCAGGATCCCGGCGGGCAGCGGTCGCAGGAGGGTCGATGCGAGGGGCTTCGAGATGGCTGGCGAGCATGGGGGTCGTGTGCGTCGGAAGCGCGCGTGCAGCGGAGCCCGAGCCGATGCCCGCCGTCGACCCGGTCGAGGCGCTGTCCGAGGAGGACCGGCGCGCCATCGAGGCGGCGCTCGGAGGCGACGCGGGACCGGAGACGCCGGAGACGCCGCCGGCCCCATCGTTCTTCCAGTCGATGGCCCCGAGCATGAGCCTCATCCTCGACACCGCCTTCGCGGCCTTTGGCGGCGGGCCCCCCGATCAGCGCGGGGCCCACGACCCGAGCCGCTCGGGTTTCAACCTGCAGCAGCTCGAGTTGCACGCGAGCGCGTCCGCCGATCCGTTCTTCCGCTTCGACACGAACCTCGTCTTTGGCCTCTTCGGCGTCGAGATCGAGGAGGCCTTCGTCACGACCCTCGCCCTGCCAGGCGGACTGCAGGCGCGGGCTGGACAGTTCCTGACGCGCTTCGGGCGACGCAACCCGACGCACCCGCACAGCTGGGCCTTTCTCGACCAGCCGCTCGTCCTCGGAAAGTTCTTCGGGGGCGAGGGCAACCGCGGTCTCGGCTTCGAGTGCAGCTGGCTCATGCCGCTCCCGTGGTACGCCGAGCTCGTCGTGTCAGCGACCGAGGCCCGCGGCGACTGCTGCAATCGCAGCGCCTGGGGCGCCCTCGACGCAACCCTCTCGGGCCCGGGCGACCTCGCCTGGACCGCCGCGCTCAAGCAGTTCGCGGATCTGAGCCCGGACTGGGGCCTGAACCTCGGGCTGTCGCTGCAGCTCGCCCCGAACGCAACCGGCGCGGGCAACCGAACGGCCATCGCGGGCGCCGACCTCTACCTGCGCTGGAAGCCGACCGGCGTCAGCGGGCGGCGCAGCGTCGACCTCGCCGTCGAGGTCCTCGCACGATCGCGCAGCCTCCCGGGGCGCGTCCTGCAGGACTGGGGCGGCTTCGCCGAGCTCCGCTGGCTCATCGATGCCAACTGGGGTCTCTCAGGGCGCTACGAGCGCGTGAGCGGCCTCGGCGACGACCCGCTCGACCCCGAGTGGACGAAGACCCGCCACCGCACCGCCGTCGCCGCCGACTGGTACCCGTCGCACTTCTCGCGCCTGCGGCTGCAGTTGGCCGAGGACCGCGCGCTGTGGCGCCCCGAGCCCGTTCGGGCCGTCATGCTCGGCCTCGAGGTCGTCACGGGCGACCACGGGTCGCACGGGTACTGATTCAGTCGAAGGCGTGGTTGACCGTGGCGGTCCTCCCTGCCTCGACCTTCACGGACTTCGTGACGCGCTCCGCGCCTTTCGTAAGGACCACGAAGTAGATTCCCGGCGCCATCTGCATCGACACGGGCGCGTCTCCGACCGGGCGGCCGTTGATCAACACCTTGGCCCACGGGCGCGCCTTCACCTGCAGGGTGCCCTTCGCGCCCAGCGTGCTCTGCGCCCCGTCCTCGCTGTCGAAGTCGTGCGACAGGCGAAGCGTCTCTCCGGCGACGATCGTTACGGATTTTATAACGCTCTGCTCTCCCTTCTGAAATCGAATGCTGTGACTCCCAGACGCCAGCCGCCGCGACAGGGGGGTGTCGCCCACAGGACGTCCGTCGATCGACACCGAGGCCCATGGCCGGGCGGTCAGCTGCAGGAGACCCTCGCTGCCAGAGGCCTCCGCAGCGCCGGCCGCCGGCCGCTCGGTGGTCGACCCAGCGCCCACAGCGGCCTCCAACGGCGCGGCCTTTCCGATGAAGAACGTCCTTGTCCTGACGGCGGGGTCGAGCGTGACCTCCTCGATGACGGGCGGGACGCCATCCTGCGACGGCCGGACCTCGACCCTGATGACCTCACCCGCGACTCCGCTATAGGCCTGCGGGCCCTTGCCGAGGAGCTTGCCGCTGACGACGAGCCAGGCCGCATCGTCGCCGACGGGCTCGAGGACAACCACCACCTTCTCGCGGGCCTTCTCGAGCTTGATGGCGACTGTCACCGACGCGCTGTCGAGGTCGACGATCTTCTCGAAGCGCGCAAAGCCCTCCGCCTCCGCGATGACCGTCACCTCGCCGCCGAGCTTCAGCCCCGCGACCTTGCCGCGGACGGACTTCCCGTCGACCGTGACCGCGGCGTCGGGCGGGTCGACCTCGAGCACGAGCTCGGACTCGGCGGGCGTCGTCGGGACCGGCTTCCCGGTCTCGGTGGTCGCGGCCTCGGCATCGGACGCGTCTGCGTTCTCGTTCGGCTCGTCGGCCCCCTGGAGGGAAACGACAAGCAGGACGACAAAGGTGACCATCGCCAACACCCCGAACGCTAGCCAGCGCAGCGAGGGGTCCAGCCAGCGACTGGCTGGGGCGGGCACCGAACGCGTCCGAGGCGGGGCCACAACCGCGGGGGGCACCGGGGCCTCGAGCAGCGTCGGGATGGCGCTCTCGACGTGGCGGAGCTCGAACTCGACCCGCGAGCCGATCTGCCTCGGCTCGAACGCAGGAGGACGCGCGGAGGCATCGGTCGTCGGCCCCCGCGCGGCCCCGTCCAAATCCCGAACCGCCGCATGCCCGCGCCCGTCGGACGACGCATCCCCCAGCTCCGAGCGGAGGCCGCGACTCGACACGCGTGGTCCGGGAGGTTGTTCGGCGTCGGCAGAACGGCCGTCCCGCGGCTCCGAGCCCACCCGCCACGGCGCGACCCCGGCCGCCGGGATGTCCTGCGGCGTGGCCCCGGAGCGCCGCCGCAGGGTCACGAACGCCTCCTCGGGCGACGACGACTTGACCGGCGCAGCAGGCGCCATGTCCAACTCCGGCGGCACGAGCGATGCCCAGCCCGACGCTGGCGGCCCCTCGGGCGGGACAGCTGGAAGCGAGCCCTGAGACGGCGACCGGCTGGCCCCGCTCGGATGCGGCATCGGGAACGGCTCCTTCGAGACCCGCAACGGGGCGCCCTGCGACGCGGGCGCGGCGACCCCACCCTTCGGCGGCACCGCCGGAGGGGGAGCAGCGCCCTTCGGCGCCACCGCTGGGAGGGCGACCTGCGACGCCGGACGGTCCACCGAACCTTGCGACGCAGGCGCTGCGACCTTCGGCGCGACCGCCGGCAGGGCGACCTGTGACACCGGCCGACCCACCGTGGGCTGCGACGCGGGCGCGGGGTCCTTCGAGCGCGGCTCCGGAAGGGCGAATTTCGACACCGGCCGCGAAACCGCGGCCTGGGACGAGGGCGCGGGGGCTGGTGCCGGGTCGGCCTTTGCGAACAGGTCCGCCCGGGACGGCGGCCGAGCGGCCGGCTGGACGACACCGGCGCTGGATGACGGCGGCTTGCCCATCAAGGGTGAGACGGCCCACAGCGCCTCGCCAAAGGCCTCCACGGTCTGGAACCGCTTGGCGGGGTCCTTGGCGAGGGCGCAGGCGACGACGGCGCGGGCCTGCGCGGGGACCCCAGTAAGGTCGGGGTCGCGCCGCACGTGGCCCCCCATGACCTCGAACGGGTTGCCACGAAATGGCGCGCACCCGGCCAGCAGCTCGTACAGCATCACCCCCGCCGCATACACATCGGTTCGCCCGTCGACAGCCCCGACTCCGGCGATCTGTTCGGGCGCCATGTACGCAAGCGTGCCGCGCGTCGCTTCGAGGCGGCTTCGAATACCCTCTTCGCGCTGACTCTCGGCCGACACCAGCGGGTCCTTGATCTTCAGCCTTCCGTCCGCGTCGCGAAGGACGTTCCCCGGCCGCAGGTCGAGGTGGAGGATCCCCGCGCCATGCAGGGCCGAGAGGCCAGCGAGGAGCTGCCCCATCCAGCCGAGCGCCACATCAGATGCGACCCCGCGCCCATCGAGCAGGTCCACGAGAGAGCCGCCCTCCAGGTACTCGAGGTCAATGACGAGGGTGCCTGCCTCATCAAAGAACGTGTTGACTCGAACGACGTGCGGCGAGCTGATACGGGCGAGAGCCTTCGCCTCGGCCTCGAGCCGTCGATGGGCCGACGGATGAGCCGACAGTTCGGGGTGCAGAACCTTGAGCGCCACAGGCCGCTCGAGCATCAGCTCGGTCGCCCGGTACACGGACCCCATACGCCCCTCGCCGAGGAGGGCGTCGATTCGGTAACGGCCTTGCGCAAGAACCGCGCCGACCTTGAAGGGGTGCTCTGTCATGCGCCACTCCTGCCAGGCACAGCGCCTCGACCGCAACCTGACGTGGTATTCTAGACGCAAAGCGTCTGACTTGCCATGACGCAAAGTGAGCCAGCGCGCTCGCAAGTCCGACTGGAGTCGCACGAGGCAGCCTGCGCGCCTGGCCGCGACCGCGACCGCGACAGCCCTCGGTCGACCGAACGACGCGAGCGCCGTGGACGCCTGTCCCGTCCATGTCGACACGGACGGCCGTCCACCGCCCGTCTCAGCGAGCGGTCCTCGTCAGGCGCGGGACCTGGCGACCTCGCCACGTCTGCCGCGACCTCGCCTCGCGCGGGCCATGCGCGCCACGCAGACCTCGCCCTCGCGCGACCCGATGACGTCCGCACGGACACGAGCCCGCCGCAACAATGTGTTCCAGGGTGAAACAGAATGTCGCGCCACTTGAAACATTCTGTTTCACGCGGTGCGTCCCCCCCCTGTGTCGGAGGAGGGTCAGGGCGCCGCCCGGACCACCACCACGTCGGAGGCGCCGCGCCCGAAGGTCTCGGGCGCGTACATCTCCTCGGCCTTGGTCGGCGGCACGACGAACTCGCCGGGCGTCGTCGCACGCGCATCGTAGGTGTAGCTGTAGACGCCCTCCCAGAGCAGCGGCGTGAAGGCCTCGGCCCGCTCGTCGCGCAGGTTCTCGTGCTCGTACCACGGGGCCCACCACCAGCCACCGCGCCGTCCGCCAGCACCGTCATCGCTGCCTTGCGGTGCGGCCTGCGTCCCGCGCAGCTCCGGGTTCAGGGCCTCGAGTCCGGCGGGCATCGGGTCCACGAGCGCCACGTGGTACCGGCGCGACTCCGTGTGCATCGTCAACCTCACCCGCACGCGCGCCCCCGCCCGGATGACCCAGCGCCCATCGGCCTCGCGCGTCACGTCCTTCGGGTCGTCGATGGCCTCGTAGATACGCTCGACATGGAAGCCGTGGTCGCTCGGCGCCAGCTTCAGCGACTTGGGCGCGTAGCGCATGCCGACGCGCCAGTACATGCGCCCTGGTCCGTCCTTGGCGAGCGTCAGGTCCGCCTTGCCGCCGAGGTCGGCGAGCTGCCGCATCGGGATGGCGATCTGGTGGCGCTCGGTCGTCCGGCCCTTGAAGGTGTGTTCGCCCGCAAAGAGCTGCCCGAGCCACGCGCGCGCCTTGAACTTCGGGACCTCCTTTTCGTACGTGCTGAAGTAGCGGTCCAGCCCGAGCAGCACCCAGGCGTTCTCCTGCGTCGACCCCCAGCGCCCCTGCTTCCGTTGCCCGAGCAGCCCACGCACGAGCTTCGGGATGAGATCGGACTTCGGCTGATCGCCGATGAGCCCCTCGAGCAGCAGGCCATCCACGCGCCGGTCCGAGTGCAGCAACAGGTGTCCCCCGTCACCCCAGGACGTCACGAAGTTCGCGGCTCCCGCAGTCTCCGTGACGCGATTGTTCAGGTGCTTGCGGATCGCGACGAGCGTCGCCTCGTCCTTCGCGGCGGTCACAACCGGGTAGAGCCAGCCGACGAGCTCAAGGTTGGCCTTCTCGACGCCTCCCTCCTCGGCAAGGATCTTCGAGGCCCGCAGGCCATCGACGTCGCCCGCACGCGCCCGGACATAGAGCGCGTAGCTCTCGATGGCGCGGCGGGTCGACTCCGTGTACCAGTCCGCCTGCATGTGCCTGCGGATGTCGCGCAGGTAGGCAAGCCCACGGTCGGTCATGTCCGCAGGCACATCAAACCCCTTTTCCCGCGTTCGCAAAAGGGCATGCATTACATGGGCCGTCAGGAACGGCCACGCCTCCTGATCCCGTCGCCAGAAGGCGAAGCCGCCTTCGGCCCCCTGCAGGCCCCGCAGGCGCTTCAGGTCCTGCGCGACGCTCGCGAGCATCGCCTCGGGTGAGGGCAGCCCCTCCGCCTTGAAGGCGGTCAGCACGTCCTTCAGAGCCGCGAGCGCCATCATGCGCGAGGCGATCTGCTCGCTGCACTCGAACGGGTAGGTCACGAGGTAGACGACCGCGTCCGTCAGCGCCTGCAGCTGCGTCGAGCTCGTCTGTACCTCGAGTCCTCCGAAGCCGAGCTCGACCTCGCCTGGCAGCGTCACGGGCTGCCGCACGCCGCCCTTGTCCACCTCGCCATAGGTCGCGAAGGCCTCCGTGGTGGCAGGGGTCCAGACCGGCAGCTTCACCTCGGCCGCGTCCGACCACGCTCCACTCGTGGCGCCCGCCTGGAAGCGCGCCGTGCCAGGCTTGGCGGCCGCCATCGGCACGCGCACCTCGACCCGGTCGTTCGCGGGCACCGTCACGAGCCGCCCAGCCCCCGCCGTCAGCGTCGCGTTCGTCGCGCGCAGCGCAAGCTTCACCTCGAGCGGAGCGTCGGTCTGGTTCTGCAGCACCACCGGCAGCTCGAAGCGGTCCCCGAAATTCAGGAAGCGCGGCGGGGACATCCGAACCATCAGCGGCAGGCGCGCGGTGACCGCAGACTCGCCCTTGCCGAAGTGTTTCGCGCCCGAGAAGGCCACCGCCACGATGCGGTAGCGCGTCAGGTTGTCGGGCATCGTCACAGGCACCTCGAGGCCACCCGCCGCGTTCGTCTTGCCTTCCGGCAAGAAGACCGCCAACGCCTCGAAATTCTTCCGGACCGCAATCGGAGCCCCGGCATCGGCCCCGCCGTGACCGCCGTCAGCGGCCAAACCCTCGGCCATCGCCTCCGATGGCGCCATCGCCGACGGGGCTGGCATCGCCTTCATCATCATCGCGGACCGCCGCGACTCCTCGGCCATCCCTTTCAGCAGCTCGCCTGGCGGCGCACCGCCCGCCCCCTGCAGCTCCGCGAGGCTCGCGAGCATGAGGTGCTCGCGCAGGTGCATCGCGGCCACGCTCTCGTCACGGCCGCCGTAGAACATCCCCACAGGGTCCGGAAAAGCATGCCCCGACAACGCGAGGACCGACTCGTCGACCACGACGACCGCCACCTCCGCGCCTTCGACGGGCTCGCCCGCCGCATCGCGCACCTTGACCGAGATCGTCGTCTTCGCGCCTGGCTCGACCCGCGGCGCGGCTGGCGCGACCTCCACCGCGAGGCGCCGCTCGGCGGGAGGGATCGACAGGGACAGGGTGCCCATCGCGTAGGCCGGTCGCTTCGGAAGGTCCGGGTTCGGCCGCCCGGCGGCATCAGCGCGGTCGGCCTCGCCGTTCAGGTAGACGGTGACGCCGAGGTTCGGGGTCATCCAGGACGCGATCGGGATGGCGATCTTCGCCGATCCGTCCTTGATGACGAGCGGCTGCTCCTCCGCGACCCCGTCCCGCACGGTCAGCCACACCCCCGACGCCTTCGGGAACGGCGACTGCACGAGGATCTCTGCGGTCTCGCCCGGCGCATACGACCGCTTCGACGGGATGAGGGTCACGCGTTCCTGCGCCACGTCACGGCTCGCGGGCATCGCGCCACCAGGGACCCAAATCGACAGCACCGTCTCGTTCGGGCGGCCCTCGGCGTCCTTCACCCGGGCCGTCACGCGGTGCCGACCGCCAGCCGCGGGCCTCAGTTCGCATCGCACCGGTGCCGCCTGCGACGTGACCGTGCACGTCTGGCGGTCCTCGGCGACCTCGCGCCAGTCCTTGCGGACCTTGCGCCACGCGAGCCGCTCGAGGGTCACCTCCACGCCCACGCCAGCCTGCCGCTGGCCGCCGAGGTCGGTCACCACCGCGTCGATCACGATCGGCTGCCCCGCGTCCACGAACCAGCGCTCGGGTCTCAGCCCGACATAGCGGGCGGACGGGTGAACGAGCAGCGAGGCCTGTGTCGACCAGGTCTGGCGGTTGACGTCCTCGACCAAGGCCTCCGCGAACACCGTCACCGGGCGTGGCACCGTGAGGCCCTTGAACGCGAGCGCCACCGTGTGCCGCCCTGCGGCGTCCGTCCGGCCCTTGAGCAGCGTGGTGGCCGGATGCCACGAATCCCCCGGACCATCCCAGCGCCACCAGGGCACCCACGACCCGAACACAAACGCGTCATGATTGGGCGGCACATAGCTCGCTGGCGCCGTCGACACCTGCCACATCACCGCGGCGTTCGGCAGCGGTCCACCCGCGAAGTAGCTCGCCACGACCGACATCGTCGCCGTCCCGCCGACGCGGTGGGGACCCTCGCTGACGCTCGCACCGACCTCGAACTCGGGGCGCCGGAACTCCTGAATCTCGAAGCCGTGGCTGTGGCGACTCTCGCCCGTCGAGATGTCGATCCTCGCTTGTCCGAGGCTCGGCGTCTTCGGGAGCTTCAGCGACAGATGGAACGTCCCAAGCGTCGAGACCGGCGCCCGCCCCTCGCCGATCTTGTTGCGCATCGCGTCCCAGGCGGTCCAGCTCACCTCCGTCACGGCCCCAGCTGGCAACAGGGCCACATCACCCTCGCGGCCCGCCTCGATGTGACGCAGCGCACCCTTGACCGCCACCGACTCGTCCGGGCGATACAGGTGGCGGTCGTCAAAGGTCATCCACCGCATCTGATTTCTGCGGTTCGCCTTCACCCAGACACCCTCGGTCTGCCAACCGTCTTCACCATCGGGCAGGAAGGCCACGTCGTCCCCGCGGCGCGCTACGACCATCTGGCGCTCCGAACGGACGGGCACCTCGAAGCGGGCGAGCCCCGACACGTCCGTCTGACGCGTGCCATCCTGCGGCGCGAGCGTCACCGCGACGTCCTTCTGCGGCGCCCCATCCCCGAGGGCGGTTACCCACGCAACCAGATCTTCTCCGTCATGAAATGCGTCAATCCCGAGGCGCGTCGCCTGCACCCACGTCACGGCCGTCATCCGGGTCCGGTCCCAATCCTCCTCGACGCCGGTCGGGCGGATGATCGCGATGACCTGGCCGAAGTCGCCCGACAGCGCGGGCGCGAGGTCAATCGCGACCTCCGTGAGCTCCTCGGCGGGCGCCCCCGTCGCGACCCGCTGTGCGAAGACCCGCTTGCCCGGCGGATCCATTGGCTTCTCCGTGCCCCAGCGCGCTTGCTGCCACGTCTGCCAGGCCGGCCAGTCCTGCGGCCTCACCTGCCACAGCTCGACGTCGAGCTCGGCCATGTTCATGACGTAGACTGGCAGCCGCCGCTTGCGGGCGACCGGGTCGAGCACCGTCATCGGCTTGAGCTGGCTCGCGAGGAGGCTCTGGCTCGGTCCGACCCTCCAGGTCCGCGTCGCGTCGACGCCGAGGGTCTGTCCGTGGATATCCTTGATCTCCTTGCTGAAGGTGACTTCGTAGGTCGTCTTGCCCCGGGTCAGTCCAGTCAGCGTGAGGCCGCGCCATGTGGCCGTCGCCTCGAGCCCCTGAATGCCCGGACTGACCGAGATCCACGACGGGCGCACGGCCTCCTCGTCGAGCGGGTTCGAGAACTCCGCCTCGAGCGGCATGCCCGGCACGCACGCGTCACCCCAGCCGCAGCGGACCCCTGTCAGTTTGAGGGGCCCATAGGTCCTGAATGAAAACGAGAGGTCGGACTCAGTCCTGCGCGGACCTTCAGCCGAGGCGAACCCCTTCGGGAAGGTCACGACCACTTCGACCGCCGTCGGAAGCTTCTCGACCGCGCGGAAGGCCACCCAGCGCCCCTCCCGGTCCGTGTCGCCCTGCCAGCCGGGGAGGTCCTTCGACAACTCGGCCGCCGTCAGCGGGCGCACCTTGACCGGCCGGCCGGCCACGGTGACCCGTGCCTCGGCGAGCGCCACCTGCGCGTCGATGCGTTGGTCGAACATCGCCACCATCGTCGGCTCGAGGCTGACCCCGTCCCCACCGGGGCTCGTCGACACGAACGATGGCGGCGGCGTCCGAAAGGTGACGGTCTGGCCAGCCGGGTGCGGGCGCCCGCGGGCATCCCGGACACCCGTCGGCACCTCGACCCGAAAGTCGGTCGCCATCGGCGCCCGCCCGACCGGATCGAAGAAGAGCGTCCGCGTCCCGACCCAACGCCAGCGCCCCTCGATAGCGGGTGTGATCGTCGCCGGGACAGCGGACGCGGCGAGCGTTTCATGCGACGTCACCGCGACCATCGGCGTCGCGAAGGTGATGGTGACGCGCGGCGCGAGTGGGACGTCCCCCTCGGGCTGGGCGCGCAGGACCGCGGGCGCGGCCGCGACCTCGGGAGGGGGCAGATCCGGCGTGGACGGGGGCGGAAAGGGTGCCAGGACGGTCTCGCCCGTCAGTGGCGGCGGCTGCGTCCCCTCGCGCAGCGCGCAGTCGACGACGTCCCCACCCTCGGCCCCACTCGGCGGGAGGCGCGCGAGCAGCGCTGCGGACTCGGGCGCTGGCAGCGGCGTGGCCTGCGCTGGGCGAGCGGCCTCCCCCGCAGGCGCGGCGACCCCCTCGGCGAGCGTGAAGTTCAGCGCACCGACCACGGACTCCGCTTCCTCGCCCTTCATCGAGCCTCCGTCCAGGTCCCCGTCGGGCGCCGCATGATCCACCCGCGGATGTTTCAAGGGGCCGTCGCCGTCGTTGACGGTGCTGCCGTTGCAAGCCCCGCCGAGCGAGAAGGCGGCCACCGTAGCGGTCGATAGCAGGACTGCAAGAAGTCTCAGGGGGTTGCGCATGGGGAACCTCACAGGGCGGTTGGGCGAGTCTGCCCCAAACACGCCACCATGTCGCGCCGTTCCCCGGAGAAAGGCGCAGGCGCCCGCGCCGCCTGCACCATTTCGTTTCACCAATGGAACCGATTGTTTCAAGCTCGAAATAAATCGTTTCAACCAGCCGTTCGCAGCCACCGGAGATGCTCAAGCCCGACGAGCGCGAGCCAGCCCGGGCACAAGCCGCGGACGAGCTCCGGCCACCCACTCCCGTCCCCAACGCCGAGGACCTGCCACGCGAGGGCGGCGACCGTGACGAGTCCGAACAGGAGCCGGCTGCCAGCCCCGAGGCCAGTGCCCGCCGCGAGCAGTCCGGTGATGGTCCAGCCCGCGACTGAGACGACCTGAGGCAGACCCGCACCCAGCGTCGCGACCACCGCCGCGAGTCCGAGCGCCCATCCGAGGAGGCCCTGCAGGCCGCGTCGGGTCGGGGCGCCAGCCGCGGGCAGCGCGCGCGTCCACCCGTGTGCGAGGCGACGGGCCGCAAGCGCAGCGCCAGTCAGGGCGAGGGCGACCACGGTCTGACTCGCGCCCACGGGGGCGTCAAGGACGAAGGCGAGCGCGTACCCGAGATAGCCGCTCGCCGCTCCGAACGCGACCGCGACAATGAAGGCGAGCGGCAGCGTCGGGGCGAGTCGGATCGCGGCCAGGGCCGGCACGACGGACAGCGCGAAGACCGGCAGGGCGCCGAGGGCCCGGATACCGATGGCGAAGGACGCCGCGATGGTCAGTGCCATCAGCACCTCGACGAGACGCGTCGGCACCTTGCGAACCGCGGCGCCGACCGGGTCGAAGGCCACGCCCGCGAAGGCCCGCCACGCCGAGCCCTGCAGCAGGAAGACCCCGCCCGCGAGCCACAGCGCGAGCTCGAGATCCTCGGGCATGACGGCGACGCCGACCCCGTGAAGCAGGGCTTCAATTTCGTGCATTTCATGCGCGAGTCGACTTCCAAGTAGCAGCGTCCCCGCCGCCCCGAACAGGTAGATGGCCCCGAGCAGGCCGTCCCGCTCGACGCCAGCACCACGACGCCGACCCGAGACCCCGAGGGCCGCAATGAAGCCCGCTGCGAAGGCACCAAGCACCGGCCCCGCCGCCTCGCGCTCGCCCGAGAGCGACGCCCCGAGCGACAGCGCGACGACGACGCCGAGGCTCGAGGCCTGACCGAGCGCGGCCGACATGAAGACGAGGCGCCGCAACACGATGTAGACGCCGATCATGCCGAGCACCGCGCCGAGCACGACCGAGGCCCAGACGCCAGGCGCATACAGCTCCCATGCGTCGCGAAAGGCCGCGAGGGACGTCGTCAGCGCCTCGGGGGCGAGGTCGAGCGCGTCGACGCCGTGTCCGTGGCCCTCACCGGTCTCAGGGTGCATCGCGCCCTCCTCCAGCCTTGTCGGGCAGGCCGTCGGCAAGGCGCCGCGCGCGCGCTCCGATCGCGGGGTGCCCGAGGACGACCTCGCGCGGTCCCGCGATAACGAGGCGGTCATCCCGGTCGACCGCGATGAGGTGCGTCGCGCGCTCGAAGAGCAGCCCGAGGTGGTGGCTCGCCAGCAGGACCCCGACGTTGCGCTCGGCCATCCAGCGGGCCAACAGCTCGAAGACCTGCAGCTCGGCCTCGGCGTCGAGCGCGCTCGTCGGCTCGTCGAGGACCAGCAAGTCCGGGTCCGCCACCAGAGCGCGGGCGAGCCACACCCGCTGCTTCTGGCCCTCGGAGAGCGTCGAGAACCCCTGCGGCGCGACAGACGCCGCCTGCGCCTCGGCCAGCGCCGCCTCCGCCCGCGCCGTCGCCCCGCGGGGCCGCCACGGGAGGAGCGAGCCCCAGCCGACATCGAGCCCGCCTCGGACCACGTCGATGGCGCGAGCCGGGACCGCTGGCTCCCAATCGCTGCGCTGCGGCACGAATCCAAGACGGGCGCCTGGCCGCAGGTGCGCGTGTCCGCCGAGCGGCTGCGCCACCCCGAGCAGGGTCTTCAGCAGCGTCGACTTGCCGCTGCCGTTCCGGCCGACGAGCCCCCACAACTGCCCGCGTTCAATCGCGAAATCAAGCGGCGGCAAGAGGGGGCGCGCCCCCCAGCCGACGAGCAGCCCCTCCGCCTGAAACAGCGCTTCGTCTCCGACCCGACCGCCATCGCTCCGCATCGCTCAACCTCTTCAGGTTCAGGCCCCGACAGGCGGGCCCATGGCGCCGGCCTCAGTGGCCGTGGTCGTTGTCGGCGTAGACGTGGACGAGGCTGAGGTCGGTCGTGCCCTCGGCGGCGGCCAGCTTCAGGATGTGGGTCCCGACCCCGAGATCGAACGTGAACCAGCTCGCGACCTCCGCGCAGTCGGGATCGGCGACGCCCGAGGCGGTCGGCGCGACGACAGCGCCGTTCGCATCGGTGACCGCGAGCGTCACGGCGGTGTCGAAAAAGAAGCCCTGCGCGCCAGCCTCGGAGACCGCGATCGCGAGGTACCCGCCTGGCGCGTCATCGACGGACACAAGGGTCACATCGAGCCGGGTGTGGAGCGAGGCGGCGGCGGTCGCCGTCGCGGGGTCGGAGGCCGCGGTCACGGCCACATTCGGCCCCTCGAGGAGGTGTTCGCAGGCGTCGACGCCGAGGTCTGCCTCGTGGTGGTCATGGCTGTCGCAGCCAGCAACCCCGAGCGTCATCAGGCCGATGCAGAGACTGTTCCGAATCATCATGTCGTTCTCCCGGCTTCCGGAGGATGTTCCCACCGGCCGCGCCCAGCGCGCGGACAGCGGACCTCCCGTGATGTCATTCGAGGGCGAGCTCGCGCTCGAGGCCATCGGCGACCGCGGCCGCGAGCGCCTCCGGTTCGTCGGCGAGCGCGCCCGCGTCGACACCGTCAAAGGCCGACGCGTCGAGGACAAGCTGCAAGCCGACACGCCGCTGTGCGGGCTCGCCAGGTCCGAAGACCGCCTCGACTGGCAGACTGCCGACCCACGCGATCGCGTCCGCATCGCCCGTGAGCGTCGCCGTGAACGGGACGCCCTCGGGCGGCAAGCGGGCGGCGTTCCCTGACAGACTGTCAAAGAAGCGACCCGAGACCGACAACCCGGCGAGCGTGACACGCGCGACCGCGAGCGTGGCCGGCTCCCCCAACATGCAGGCCTGCGCCTCGTTCAACCCGTCAAGCGACGCGTCCCCCTCACAAGGCCCCAGCGCCACCTGCGCGAGCCCCTCGCCCGCGAGGTTGGCCGTCGCGCCCGCGAGTCGACCGAGCGACACGGACGCGGACGCCCCCCCTGCGAGCTCGGCCGCGATGTCGGCGTAGTCGACGAGGCGCCCGTCGTCTGCGTGACAGTGGCCATTGTGGCAGTTGCCGTAGCCCGCAGGCGGGTTGGCGGGGTCGAAGTTCACGGCCGCCCCGACCCCGCTCAGCAGCTCGACGCCGACGACCTCGAAGTCGAGCCGCGTGACCTCGACCCGGAAGTCCCGGTCGGTCCGCACGCGCCCCTCGGGGTCGAAGCGGCCAGCCCCGCCTGCAAGGCCGACCTCAAGCGTGACCGCGACCTCACCCCACGGCGCCCCGGGCTCGAGCGCGCACGCCGCGAGACCGAGCACCGCAAAGGCCGCCAGCGCGAGGGGCTTACAGCGTCGCATGGATCGCCTCCGCGAGCGCGCGCAGGTATACGAGCAGCCCCGGCCCCGTCAGCGTCTGCACGCCGCCCTGGAGCTTGACCAGACGGGCTGGCGCCTGCTTCTCGAGCATCCGCGAGACCCCGTCCTGATGCCAGGCCTCCTGCAGGATGGCCCGCACGCCGCGCGACCGCATCGTGCCGAGTACCCGCGCCACCTGGGCCGGGCTTGGACGGATTCCGGGCTTCTCTTCGACCGTGGCGACCTGGTCGAGCTGCAGCCAGTCGGCGAGGTAGCGGAGGCTGTCATGGAACACGACGACCCGCCGCCGCTCGGCCGGCAAGGCGCCAAAGCGCGTCCTCTGCTCGCGCTCGAGCGCCCGCAGCTCGCCAGCGAAGCGCGCGGCCCTCGCCCGATGGTCGACAGCGCCAGCGGGGTCCAGCGTGGCGAAGCGCTCTCCGAGGCAGGTCGCGATCTCGGCGAGCGCCCCCGGAGCGTTGTGAAAATGCGGGTTTCCGCCCGGGTGGATGTCGCCCATCGCGCGGTCGACCCGGACGGTCGGGACCTGCAACTTGCGGCTGACACAGGCCGACGTGTCGAGGTAGCCGGGCCCCCCTTGCACGATGGCCGGGTTGCGCGCGTTCACAAGCAGCGGCGGCAACCAGCCGACCTCGAGCTCGAGCCCGACGACGAGGACCGCGTCGGCCCGCGCGAGCCGCGGCAGGAAGGCCGGCCGCGGATCGACGTAATGGGGGTCCTCGCCCGCCGCAGCGAGCGCCGAGACCTGGACCCGGTCGCCGCCGACGGCCTTGGCCACCGCGGCCAGATCCGGGATGGTCGCGATGATCTCGAGGCCTGCATGCGCTGGCGCGGCGCTCCCACACAGCCACAGCGAAGTCAGCGCCAGGCCGGCGAGCAGAGAAGACGAGGCGGTCCGGGTGCTGCGCATGTTCGACTCCATTCCGCAACTCGGTCGCTTTTGCAACAGGATTGCATCACGTGTCGCGGGCGCACCCGCAACGCC
>SYAK01000457.1 GCA_005788935.1 Pseudomonadota bacterium | reverse complement strand
CCGCCCTCGGGGCGACCCTCGGGTTCCTGCTCGCCGCCTGTGGCTCGGCCCCGCGTGGCGGTCCCGCGGCCTCGGCGGTCCCGGCCGACGCGACCTGGGCCCTGCACGCACCAGACTTGCGACGCCTGCGGAATGGGCTGCGCGACTTCACGGGCGGCATCGAGGGTGGGGCTGGCGCGCTCGACCTCGTCGCCGAGCGCTTCGGCCTCGACCTGCGCTCGGACGAGGCCCTCGCCCGTGCTGGCATCGACGCGGACGGAAGCCTCGCGGTTTTCGGCGTCGAGGGCGGCCTCGGCCTCTCGGTCAGCGTGCGCGACGCCGGTTCATTCCGGGCGACCGCGACGCAGCGGGCCGAGCGTCTCGCCGCCGCCCGGACTGTGGCCACCGAGACCGTGCCCGAAGCCGGCGCCGCGTCGGGGGCGCCGCTGAGATTCGTCCTGCCAGGTGAGGCTGGGGCCCGCCTCGCGGCTGGCGTGACGCCGCAGCAGGTCGGTCTCGTCGTCGTCGACGTCGCCCCGGGCGGAGGCTTGGGCGACCTCTGGCAGCGGCTCGCGGAGCTCCCGCAGGCCGAGTCGCTCCTGGGGACCCAGCGTCTCCCGGAGGCACGCACGGCGGCCCGGGAGACGCCGACGATCGAGGTGCTCCTGGATGGACGCGTCGTCTCCGAGGCGCTCGGGGCTGGCCCGCTCGTCGACTCGACGCTCGCGAGCCTCGCCCCATGGCGCGGCGGGATCACCGTCGACCGTGGTCGCGTGGCCGTCCGACTCGGCGCGCCGCTCGCGGAGGGTGGCGGTCTGCCATCTGGGTGGCTCGAGGGCGTGGCGACGGGCCCCGGGCTCGCCTCGTTCGTCCCGCGTAACGCGCTCGCCTTCGTCCGGGCGTCGGTCAACCTCGAGAAGCTGCGCAAGCTGCCGAGCTTCATTCGAGACCGGCTCATCCCGGCCCGCCTGTTGGGCCTCGAGGACGCGCCCATTCCGGACGTCGGGCCGCTCATCGAGGTCCTCGGCGACGAACTCGGCGTCGCTGTCCTCGGCCTCGCGCCAGCGGCCTCGCTCGGGGCGGTCGCGACGCTTGCGAACGACCTCGACAGCTGGCCGTCGCTCGGTCGGGTCGCGCTTGTCGTGCGGCTGCGAGACCGAGCGCGCCTGAAGGCGATGATGGCCGAGATCGCGAGCGTCTCGGCCCCGGCCGCGGGCTGGTCCGTGAGCCCGGTGCCCGTGCCGGCCGGGAGCGACAAGCCCTTCGACGGCTGGAACTTCGTCCGCGCGGCACGTCCTGCGACCGGAGGCGAGGCGGCCTCCGCCCGACAGGAGCCGGAGAGCCACGCGGTCATCCTCGACGGAGACGTCGGCCTGCTCGTCATCGGCGCGGCCGAGCTCGAGGCGCTGTTGGCCGTGCGGGCGGGCAAGGGGCTGTCGCTCGTCGCCTCGATCGAGGGTGACGCGTCGATCGCCGCAGACGTCCTCGCGACGCGTGCAGACTCGCCGACCCGCGCCGAGATCGGCTTGCAGCTCGGCTTTCTCCGCCTCTCGCGGGAGCTCGCAGACCGCGGCGCACCGCCGTACTTCGTCAAGTTGCTCGACAGCATCCACGCCATCTCGATCGGGCTCGGCGTCAAGGCCGACGGGGTCCGCCTCGACCTTGAGCTGCGTCTGTGATCCGGCTCACGAACGTCCGCAAGGTCTACCGTGCCGCTGGACGCGACGAGCCTGCCGTGCCCGTACTCGCTGGGGTCGATCTCGCGATCGCGGAGGGCGAGATGGTGGCGCTGACCGGGGCCTCGGGGAGTGGCAAGTCGACGCTGCTCAACGTCATCGGCGGGCTCGACCGAGACTATACCGGCGAGGTCGAGGTTGGCGGAGCTGCGCTCGGCCGCCTCGACGACGCCGCGCTGTCGGTTTTCCGCAATCAGACCGTCGGCTTCATCTTTCAGCAGTTCCACCTCCTGCCGCACCTGCCGGTCGCGGCCAACGTTGCGCTTCCGCGCTGGTTCGACCGCCGCGCGCCCGCGAGTGACGCGCTCTCGGAGGCCCGCGAGGCCCTCGCGCGGGTCGGGCTCGCCCACAAGGCCGGGGCGCGGCCAAACCACCTCTCGGGCGGCGAGCGGCAGCGGGTCGCGATCGCGCGCGCCCTCTTCAACCGTCCACGGCTGCTGCTCTGCGACGAACCGACAGGGGCCCTCGACAGCGAGAACTCGGCCCGCGTCTTCGACCTCATCGCGTCGCTCAACCGCGACAGCGGCCTGACTGTCGTCGTCGTGACGCACGAGGCCGAACTCGCAGCCCGCTGCCCACGCCGTGTGAGCCTTCGCGACGGGCGCATCACGGGTGATGACGCCCACCACGCCGCCACCGCGGCCCCCTCGGCCTCCTGAGGTCCCCGATGCGCGCGCGCCACGTCGTCCTCGCCGTCACCCAGAATATCCGCCGCAACCGCCGCGCCTTCCTGCTGTCGAGCGTCGGACTCGTCGTCGGTGTCTCGACGCTCGTCTTCTTCGTTCAGCTCGGCCTCGGCATCCAGCAGGGCGTCCTGAACCGCATCTATCCGGTTAACCAGATCGAGTTCGAGCCGCGCACCGTCAGCGTGCTCGGGCTGCGGCAGGATGTCCTTGAGGCCGGTCGCCTGGATGACGCGCTCGTGAATGAGTTTCGCGCACTTCCCGGCGTGCTCGCCGTCTACCCGAAGCAGCGCTCGCGCTTTCAGGCCCGCCTCGAAGGCGGGCGCGCCCTCTTCGGCTACCCCGCGCGTACGGAGGCCTTTTTTGACGGCCTCGACCCAGACCTTGTCGCCCCCGAGCTTGAGGCTCGCGAGCGGGACACGGCAGTGCCGACGGCCCGCCCGCGACGCGGGGACGGCGACCCTTGCCTCGGGGACGGCGACTGCCGCCTCGGCTTCACCTGCGACCGCCCGGCCGCCTTGCCCGAGACCACTCCGGGGCGCTGCACCCCAGAGCGCTTCCGGGACCGCTTCCGGCCTGGGGGGATCGTCCAGGTTTGCCTGCGCGACGACCAGTGCCCGGGCGGTCAGGCATGCGCCAGTGGCCTCTGCTCCCCGACCTGCGGCGGCGACACCCCGGAGTGTCTCGACGGGACCCGCTGCATCGCGCCCGCCACAGGTGAGACCAGCACGTGTCAGACGGCTTGCGAGACCAGCTCGGACTGCGGCCCGCTCGCGACCTGCGCAGCGACCCCAGACGGAGCGCGCCGCTGTGAGCCCCTCCGCTGTCAACTGCCCGAGCCGGGGTCGCAGCTCGTCGACAGCCCGCTTGTGCTCGCGGGTGAGGTGACGAGCCGCTGCGCCAACGGTGCGGACCCCGCCGACCCGGCCTGCGTCCGCGCCCCCTGCCCGGGTGGGACCTATTGCGCTGCCACGAGCCTCGTGACGCGCGAGGGCTTCTGCGAGCGCCCTATCCCGGTGCTGCTGTCGCCCTTCATCGTCGAGGTCTTCAACAGCTCGGTCGCGAGTTCGCTCGGGATGCAGAAGATCGACGGCCCGCGCGCCATGCTCGGGTTTGATTTCACGATGCATTTCGGCAACTCGTACTTCGCGGCCGACCTGCCAGCCGCAGAGCAGGTGGTGCGACGCGCAGAGATCGTCGGCTTCTCGGAGAAGGCGCTCGAGTTCGGCGTGACGATGCCGATCGACTGGGTGCGCGCGCTCAACGCCCGCCTGAAGGGGCGTACCTCGGCGGGCTCGTATGACACCGTCATCCTCGAGACGGCTGGCAATGAGGACGTGTCGCCGCTCATCTCTCACTTCGAGGCGCGCGGCTTCACGCTGGCGCGCAGAAGCGCGGACGCCCGGAAGGCTGGCGACCTGCTCTTCATCCTCACCCTCGTCTTCAGCTTCATCAGCGTCGTCATCCTCTTCGTGGCCGGCGTCAATATCGCCAATGCCTTCCTGACCCTCGTCACCGAGCGCCGTCACGAGATCGGCATCATGCGCGCGATCGGCGCGACCCGCGGAGACATCGCCCGCCTGTTCATGGCCGAGAGCCTGGCCCTCGGGCTTGCGGGGGGAATGGTCGGCAATCTCATTGCCTTCGGGGCCGCCCGCTCCGTCAACGCCGTCGCCCAGGCCTACCTTGCCGAGCTGCCGTTCCGCCCCGACGACTTCTTCGCGACCGACTGGCGCGTGATGGCCGGCGGGGTCGCTTTCGCCTGCCTCTTTTGCCTCCTCGGTGCCGCTCTCCCGGCCCGCCGCGCCGCACGCCTCGATCCGGCCGCGGTTCTCGCGTCGTAATGACACAACGGCCATATCGCCGTCACGCCACGTCACAGTTGTTCAAAGTCCTGGGACGGACGGGGCCCTGCGTTCGCGGGAACGCTGCGGAGCCCTCGCAACCGAGCCTGTGTGGCGGGGGAGCGTCGAACCCTGGGAACAAGAATCACACCCGCATCTCAAACCCTCGGAACGAAGATCAGTGCGAGGTCAGACGCATTAGTGTCTGTGAACAACAAGCGGAACCTCAAACCCAGGGAACGAGGACTTGGAAACTCGAACCCTGAAGAGGCAAACGGCGGATAATGAGCGACTCGAAACGCGAGCAGGGTGCCCCACAGGCCCCCGTGCTCGCCAAGCGCCCGAGAGCAGACCGCAGGGGCGCTGGGAACGGCCTCGCGGCGTGCTCAGGAGGGCCTTGGAAAAAAATGTTCGATTTCGGACGCGCGGAACGGGACCTCGTCGGCATTAGGGAGGTTGGAGCGTCGACGTGTGCGCTCCGGGAGGCTCTCGTGACGTTACCGCGCATTGTGATTCCAGGTGCTTGCATCCTGATT
>SYAK01000456.1 GCA_005788935.1 Pseudomonadota bacterium | reverse complement strand
TCATGTCGTCGAGCAGGTCGTTCAGGTGGCCTCGGACCTGGTCGATGTCGGCGGCCCCGCCCGAGCGGAGACAGCGCAGGTTCGGCTGTTGTCCGCGGACCCCGTGCAGCACGCGCGCGATGTCCTCGAGCGGCTCGACGACCCGCTGTTTGAGCCGCGCCCACGAAGCGAGCGCGATCACGATGACCAGGATTCCGCCGAAGACCGCTGTCCAGGCGCCTGCCGCCCCCAGACGCACCGCGCCGGCGTCGGCCTCGCGCATGGCGGCCATGTTGAGGTCCCACAGGCGCCGTGCCTCCTCGACCAGTCGCTGCAACGCCTCGGCGTCGCCCGCGGCTGCGGCACCAAGGGCTTCTTCGAGCGCCGCCACGGCCTCGCTCTCGCCCTCGACGGTCAGGTTCGCGCGGGCGCGGGCGATGGCCTCCCGCAGCCGCGCCGCGTCAAGCGGGGACCCGGCAGAGCGGTGGGAGACGACCTCAAGAATGTCGAAGGCGGCGGCCTGGCTGCCGACGTTGTCCTTCAGGATGGCCTCGACAGCCGGTGTCATGCGGGAAAACAGACCGATGATGCCGAAGGCGAGGACAACGCAGATGGCCGTGATGAGGCCCGTGCCGAGCGATACGTCACGGCGGATTTCCATCGTTCAGCCCCCCTCGACGAGGCGCTGCAGGTCTTCCTCGTGGGCCACGAGCAGCAGGACGTCGCCCTCATGGACGACGAAGTCCGGACGGGCGAGCTCGACACGCGCCTTGCCAGGGCGACGGACCGCGACCACGGTCACCGAGAAGCGCCCCTGAAGACTCAGCTTTTCGAGCGAGTGCGTGACCATGTAGCTTGGCGCCAGAAGCTCCATCAGCATCTGGTCCTCGCTCAGCGGGAGGACGCCCCGGATCTCGCTGTGCAGCACGCGACTCGCGAAGGATTCGCCGAATTCCCGTTGCGGATTGACCACCTGGTCGGCACCCACGAGGCGCAGGATGCGCTCGTGGATGTCCGTGTTGGCGCGCGCAATGACGCGCCTCGCGGAGAGCTGCTTCAGCAATGCAGTGCAGATGATCGACGCCTCTTTCGCGTGGTCCCCGATCGCCACCACGCACGCGTCACGCTGGGCGGGGGCGAGGGACGCGAGCGCCATCTCGTCGGTCGCGTCGATCGAGACGACCTCGGTCAGGTAGGGCGCCGCCGCGTTCACGTGGTCGAGGTCCTCGTCGATGCCGAGCACCTCAACCCCGCGGTCCATCAGGCTTCGGCCCAGCGCCAGCCCGAACTGTCCCAGCCCGATGATCATGACCTGCTTCTTCAAGTGTGCCTCCTCGGCAAGGGCTTGCCGTCAGATGACCTGGATATTGCCGTCGGGCCACGTCAGTCGCTCGTCGCGGCTCTCGCTCTGGGCGAGGAACAGCAGCAGCGACAGCGCCCCGATTCGGCCGATGAACATGCAGGCCATGATGATGACCCGGCCGACCGTGTCGAGCTCGGCGGTCGCCCCAATGGTCAGGCCGACCGTCGCCATCGCCGAAATGACCTCGAAGAGGGCCAGCCTCAGCCCGAAGTCCTGCGTCAGCAGGAGCGCCATCGTCGCCCCGAAGACGAGCGTCCCCATGACCGTCACGATGGCGGCGGCCTTGTAAATCGTCATGGTGCCGATGGTGTGGCGCGCGAACGTGACCGACTTGCGGTTGCGGACCGCCGCGATGACCGCCAGGACAAGGACCAGCAGCGTTGTCGTGCGCGCTCCGCCGGCCGTGCTTCCAGGGCTGCCGCCGACGAACATCAGCGCGAGCATGAACATGTAGGTCACCGGGCCGGTGACCGCGAGGTCGATGCTGTTGAAGCCCGCGGTCCGCAAGGTGACCGACTGGAACCACGCGTTGTGGATGCGGTCCCAGGAGGAGAGCCCGCTCAGCGTGCGGTCCCACTCGAGGATCGCGAACGCGAGAAAGCCTGTCAGCAGGAGGCCGCCCGTGACGAGGAGGACCGCCCGCGCCTGCACGGGTACGCGTCGCCGCCTGACGAGGTTTGGAATCGCAAGGACCGCAAGCGGTGAGAGGCCTCCAAAGATGATGAGGACCCCGGTGATGTGCAGGATTTCAGGGGCCGCCTGCCACGGTACAAGGCTTTGGCCGTGCATGAAGAAGCCCGCGTTGCAGAAGGCGGAGATCGCGGTGAAGATGCCATTCCAGAGCGCGTCGCCGAAGTCGAGGCCTCGCGCGGAGAACGACACGGTCAGCGCGAGCGCCCCGACCGCCTCCACGGCGAGGGTGAACGCGATGAGTTGGCCGGTGGTCTTTGCGAGAGCGCCGCGGTCGTCTGCGTTGACGATGCGCGCGACGACGCCCTCCTGGCGTAGGCTGACTCGGCGCCCCATGAGGTGGATGGCGGCGGTCGAGAAGGTCATGATGCCGAGGCCGCCCACCTGGATCAGGAACAGAATGACGGCCTGTCCGAAGAACGTGAAGTCCTTGGCCGTGTCCAGCACGCCGAGCCCGGTGACGCAGACCGCCGAGACGGACGTGAAGGCAGCCGCGTCGAGCTGGAACGCGACCCCGGATGTGCTCGCGACCGGCAGCGCGAGGAGGATGGTGCCAAACAGGATGAGCCCCGCGAACGTCGTCGCCAGCAGGCGGTCCGGGTGGAACAGGATCGGCTCCCACAGAGAGCCACCGTCCTCGGCGCTGCGGCCGGGCAGCAAGAGCACGAGCGCCACGAGGGCCGCGGCCCCGACGTAGGTCGCGGTCTCGAGAGGCGCGCTGTCGGAGGCCGCGGGCAACAGGAGCGCCAACATCACGGCCAGCACGCCCACGCCAGCGCTGGAGAGGACGCGGAGTCGAAGCCGTCGAGCTGCGCCGAGCGCCCATCTGGCCGTCAGAGCGACAGCCACGAGCGCTGTCAGGAGCAGTCCGGCCATCCCGATGGCGCTGCGTCCCTCGCCAGAGACGTTTCCTGTCAGGACGCCGACGAGCCACAGAAGGATGGCGACGAGGCTCGCAGATCGGGCCGCAAACGCCGCCGGGCGAGTGCGGTCTGCCGGGGCGCGGGCCAACCCGCCGGGCGGCCGAATCGCACGTCCCGTCGCCACCCACGCGAGCAGGCCGGCGCTCAGCCCGAACAGGACCCAGCCCGGTGAGAACCGCAGTGACTCGCCGCCCACGGCGACGAGGCCGATGAGTCCGAAGGCCGCGCTGCGTCGCGTCGTCTCGGGTGGCGCCACACTCTGGAGGCGAAACCCCGTCAGCGTGAGCGCCATGGCCGTAAACAGCGCGAGGAACCACGGCCAGCCGGGAGCGTCGAGGTCGATCGGGCCGTTCCACCAGGCCGTCACGGCCAAGGTCGCGGGAGCCGCTGCAAGATAGCCACCGCGGGCGGCGGCGAGGCCGAACGGGTCGGGCAGGCGCGGTGTCGGGGTGCGACGGGGGCTCACGTCACGGCCTCGAATCGATGGGCGCTGGCTTCGGAGGCCCCACAGGTGCGCCCTTGGCGAACCATGCCACGAGGGCGTCGAGGTCCATCGGCCCGACCGTGCGCTCGGTGCCAGCCGCGAGGACCGGGAAGTCATCGCCGCCCGTCGCGAGGTAGGCGTTCGCGACGAGGCGGTAGCGGTTGCCGGGGCGAATCGGCTTGCCGTCAAGTCTTACGGTTTTCAGGTCGATCTGCTTGCCTGGCTGGGCGCTAGCGCGGATCACGTAGGCGAGGTTCCGGGAGAACTGCAGCATCTTCGGACGCTCGCGCAGGACCCCGTCGCGGCTCAGCTGCTGTTCGAGCAGATCGCGCAGCTGAGCGCCTGTCAGCGACAGCGTCACGAGCTCGTTCTGGAACGGCTGCACCGCAAAGACCTCGCCGTAGGTCACCTCCCCAGGCGCCTCGCCGTGCCCCTGCTGGTCGTGGACGAGCTCAGCCCGGATGCCGCCGCTGTTCATCACGGCGAGCTGGGCCCCGCCGTGCTCGCGGGTGCGGCAGGCGGCGAGCTGCGCGTCCGCGATGAGACCGCCAAGATCGCTCTGCCCGAGGGCGTCGGTCTGCTTGCGGAGGTCCCCCGTGAGCGTGCCGACGATCCGGCCTGCCGTGTCGCGAACCCGCTCGCGCCAGCGGGCGACGAGGGCCTCTGCGGCCGCCTCGGGGGCCGCGTCGGCGCGGGCGATGATGTTGTCGGCGCGCCGGGTGACGATCTCGCCCGAGGTCTCGTCGAGGGTCAGGTCGATGTCGGTCACGAGCCGTCCGTTGGCGGAGGCTGATGTGACAAGCTTGCCGGCGATTTCACAGATATAGGGCATGTGGGTGTGGCCCGAGACGATGACGTCGACGTCTTTCGGCATCCACGCGGCGAGGTCGACGATGGGGCCGCTGATACCCTCGCAGCCGCGGTAGCTGCCCTTCGGATATCCGCCCTCGTGCAGCAGGACGACGATGGCCTCGACCCCGAGGGCCTTCAGCTCGGTCGTGTACTGCTGCACCGTCTCGACCTCGTCGAGGAACCGCAGCCCAGCGATACCGTCGGCGCGCACGAGGCCGGGCGTGCCTTCGAGGGTGAGCCCAATGAAGCCGACGCGGTTGCGGCCGAAGCGTCGGATTTCATAGGCGGGCAGGATGGGCTTCAGCGTGGTCTCATCGACCGTCGACGCGGCGAGGAAGCGGAACGTCGCGCCCTCGAAGGGCGTGTCGCCGTAGCAGCCGTCCTTCGGATGACACCCACCGCGCTGCATGCGCAGAAGTTCAAGATATCCCTCGTCAAACTCGTGATTGCCGACCGCGGTGATGGCAAGCCCGGCGAGGCTGAGCCCCTCGATGGTCGGTTCGTCGTGGAAGGCGGCCGAGATGAGAGGCGTCGCGCCGATCATGTCGCCAGCCCCGACGATGACCGTCCGACCGGGGTTTGCGGCGGCGCGCTCGGCCAGCGTGCGGGCGAGCGCTCCGAGGCCGCCAGCGGGGACCGGGCCGGCCTCGGTCTCGATGACGCCGTTTTGGCCCGCAGGAACCTCGAGCGCGCCGTGGAAGTCGTTGAAGGCCAGGAGCTGAACGTCCTGCCTGCCGCAGGGGGGCGCCTCGCCGCGCGCGCGCCCGACCGCGAGCAACCGCTCGACCGCGCCCTCACCGAGGTCACCGCGGGCGGCCGTCAGGTTGAGCAGGGCGTCGTCCTGTGTCCCCTCGACCCCGTCGGGTCCGCGCCGGCGGTCGAGCCAGCGATCGACCGCCTCGGGAGCGAGACCAGCCGTCCGGAACAGGGCTTCGGGAGCGGTGAGCGCGAGCTTCTCCGCGGCGCAGCGAGCCTCGGGTGAGTCCACCGGCGCCGGCACGATCGGGGCCGGCCCGCCCGCGCACGCCGCGACGAGGACGGCGGCAGGCAAACCGAAGCGGGGCAGACGCGATGCGAGGCGGGTGCTGGCCATGGGCACCTTGTAGCAGAACGGGAGGCGCGCGCCAGCGCCACAACGACCGCTTCGGCGCGTCGGATCAGAGGCGTCGCCAGCGGGTGCGCGTGGTCCCGCCGGTGATTTCGAAGTAGAAGCCGAACTCGAAGCGGATGTTGCCGTCCTTGCCGATGAGGCCCTGGGGCGGGTTCGCGAATGGCGCGGCCAGCCGGAAGGCACGGCGGGCCTCCTCGTCGAGGAAGTCCAATCCGGAGGGGCGCGAGGTGACCATCTTCACCAGCGCGCCAGCCGGGTCGAGCGTCACGAGCAGCACGGTGTAGCGGTCCTTCACCCCGAAACGCTCGCCAGAGGGGTCGTTTCGTCGGTAGGCGCCGGCCGGGTCCCAGTGAACCTCGAGGTCGCGCTTGACCCGCAGGAAGAAGTCCGCGAACCGATGGCGGTCCGCGTTCATGACCGTCCTGGCACCCACCTCGACGTCGTCGGGGTTCGACGGGTCGCCGACCATCCCGGGATCAGCCATGCGCATGGCGTTGCGTAGCGCGGCGCCGTCGGTCGTCGGTCGCTCGAGGGCGCCGCCCGGGCGTCGTCGGTCGAGGATGGACGCAGGTCGCTCGCCAGGTGCGCTCGGGGCCTGACCCGACGGGTTCGGTCGCTCGCCGTCGGGTACGGCGGACTCGGGTCTGTCTGGAGCGCTTGGGTTCGCGGTGTCCGGGGATTCAGGCTGTGCCGGTTGTGGCTGTTTCGGGCGCGGGGCCTGGGGACGGACGGTCTCGCGCTCGGTGCGCGTCGTCTTGTCCGAGACCCTGTCGGCTGGGGTCGGCGGGCGGGGGAGCTCTGGCTGGTCGGGAAGATCCACGAGGGGCCGTTCGGGCGGCGGAGGCTGCGGTGGCGGCGTCAG
>SYAK01000041.1 GCA_005788935.1 Pseudomonadota bacterium | reverse complement strand
GAACCATCGCCGAGTCCTGGCCGTCGCGATCACTTTGGCCGCCCCGAGCGCGATCACGTTCGCTGCCCCGGGTGCGGTCACCATGGCCGCCCTGACACGATCAGTTTGGCCGCCCCGGCCGCGATCACTTTCGCTGCCCCGGGTGCGGTCAGTTAGCCCGCCCTGCTACATGCAGCGCCCGGGCCGCGAACGCGGTCCCGGGCGTCTGTCGTAAGCGGACTGACGTCGCGAGGCCTGCGCATCGGCGGGCGAACATCATTCCTGCATAAAAGAGACGCAGCATGAGACGTATCGAGAGCAAGCGCACGACAACCCAGGCCATTCTGCTCGCGGGCGCCATGATCCCCCTCGCCGCGGCGCTCTCGTGTCAGCCCGGCCAGCGAGGCGAGGCCTCTGTCCTCGAGGAGCGGGTCGACAACGGCTTCGTCATGGGGCGCGACTCGTTCAATTTCGAAAACTATGGCGGGGAGGAGCGGCACTCCGTCATCTCCGACGCGTCGCTCGTCCGGATGTTCGGCGCCGACAAGGTGTGCGCCGAGGTGAACGCCGAGGGCGAGTGCCGCCTGACCCGGGTCGCCAAGGCCTGGCAGAAGAAGGTCAACAAGCAGATGGAGTCCGGCCGCTGCGAGGGATTCGCGGTGCTGTCGTCCCTCATGCGCGCAGGCCTCGTCGACCCGAACGCGTTCGGGGCCGCCAGCGCGGGCGAGCTCAAGCTCGGGGAGGAGCTCGAGGCTGAGGTGGCATATTGGTTTGCCACGCAATTCCTGCCGTCCGTGGGCAGTGTCACAGTGGCCCTCGGGGCGAGCGACGCCCTCGCGTTCCTCGCGGACGAGTTCAGCAAGCCAGAGGCCAGCCGCGAGTTCTGGCGCCTCGGCATCCTGCGGCTCAACGAGGAGGGCCGCGTGGTCGCGGGGCACGCGATCAGCCCCTACGCGGCCGAGCCCGACCCCGAGCGCCCCGGGATCGCGCGCCTGTACATCTACGACAATAATCACCCCGACGACCTCGACCGCTACGTCGAGATCGATCTCGCCGCCGACACGTGGTCCTACCGCGCCGCGTCGAACCCCGCGCGCCCCGACGCGCTCTTCCTCGGGACCCCGGAGAACGCGAACCTGATGTTCCTCGCGCCAGTCAAGACGCGCGTCGGGGTGCAGGGCTGCAGCTTCTGCGAGGGCGAGCCGGGAGCCGAGGGCGCAGGCGCGGGGCTCTCGCAGGTCTTCGGCTCGGCCTCCGCCGAGGTCGTGGTCGCTGATGAGAGCGGGCGTCAGGCAGGCGTCGTCGACGGGCAGCTCGTCAGCGGCATCGCGGGGGCCTTCGTCACGCCAGTCTTCGCGGAGGCTGACCTCTGGGCGGACCCGGGCGCCCCGGTGACCTATGTCCCCGCCGGCTCGGCGCTGACCCTCACGGTCGATGGCAGCAACGGAGACGGCGGGCTCGCCGAGGTCAGCGTCGTGCAGCCCGGCAGCTGGGTGGACGTCGAGGGCCTCGAGCTCAACTCGCACGCGGACACGCTCGCGGTGAGCGCGGACCTGTCGGCCGTCGACTACGCGTCCGAGTCGCAGTCGGCGATGACGCTGACGGTCGGCCAGACGCTGCCTGGCGGTACCGAGGTCGAGGCGGTGGTCGAGCTGCCTCCCGGGGCCGCCAGCGTCTCGGCCGAGGTCGACCCGGCGACGGGCGACGTCACGCTCGGCCTGACGACCGACGATGGCGCCCCGATGGAGGTCGCGCTGCAGGTCACGCGCGCCTCCGTCGAGGGGGAGGAGACCTTCGCGACCACGGTCGAGCTCGACGGGGGCACCGCGGCGCTCGACGTGGAGAACTGGGAGGGCGAGGGTGCGCCGATGGCGGTCGCGACCGACGAGGACGGCGACGGGGTCGTCGACCGGACGGAGGTCATCGCGAACAGCACGCCCCCCGAGGACCCGCCCGAGGCGCCAGCGCTGCTTGTCGCCGACGTGGGAACGGACGCGGCGACCGTCGCGCTCGCGTGGGAGGACACGGCTGGCAACGAGCGGGCCTTCGAGGTCGAGCGCGCGGACGACCTCGGCCCGAGCGTCCTCATCGGCATCCTCGCGCCCGAAGCCGAGGCGCACGTGGACCGGGCGGTGACCCGTGAGCACGACTACACGTATCGCGTGCGCGCCACGAACGAGGCGGGTGATTCGGACTGGAGCGAGGCCACGGCGTCGATCCCGGCGCGGCCCCCGTCTCCGCTGGTCGCGACGGCGGCGTCCCCGCGGAAGGTCGTCCTGACGTGGCAGGACCGGGCCCTGCGCGAGACGGCCTACGTCATCGCGCGCGCGGTGGCGGGCGACGCCCCGGTGTTCGAGACGGTGGCACGGCTCTTGCCCGAGACCGAGCGGTACGAGGACAGTGCCGATCCAGCCACAACTTACGTATATCGCGTCTCGACGGAAGGCCCGGGCGGCGTGGCGTCGAGCGAGACTGTCGCGACCACGCCAGCGCTGCCGACGGCGTGCGCAGCCGGAGCGGGCTTCGGCGTGGACCTCGACACGGGCGACGCGACCTGCGTCCCGTGCGCCGACGGCAGCTGGTCAACCGGAGGCACCGAGGCCTG
>SYAK01000455.1 GCA_005788935.1 Pseudomonadota bacterium | reverse complement strand
GTGGCATTCTGGTGGGTCACATGCACCTCGGTCTCGGTGTCGAGGTCGAACAGGCGCAGCTCGAGCAGGCCCTCGGGCCGGTCTGGCCACACGAGATCGAAGCCGGCCGGGTGGCGCGACTCCGGGAGGACCGCGTAGAAGCCCGAGCGCGCGAGATCGTCCCGGAGCAGGGCGGTGAGGTAGCGGCTCGACTGGATGACCTCGGGTCGACCCGCGTCGACAAAGGCGAGCGCCACGGCGACCGTCTGGATGACCTCGACATCGGCGCGTGACGACCCGGTGCGGCACGTGAAGGCGACGCATGTGGCGTGCCCCTCGGCCCCGCCCGGGCAGTCCGCGACGGTCAGGCAGGGTGGCCTCGCGGGGGGCTCGCGAAGATCCCCGGCCTCCTCTTCGCGATCGCGGCCGCGCGCATGGCCGGCCTCCGTCCCGAGCGACGAGGCCGACAGCGCGAGGATCGACGCCGCGATGCAGGCGGCTTTCGAGCGTGGGGTCATCGGGGCACCAGCGAGCCGTCGAGCTTGATGAGCAGCCCGCGGGCGTTGATGAAGCGGAGGACGTCGGGCTCGGGCTGCGGCAGGTTGCGCGTACCGCCCTCGAGCGGCACGAACTGGCGGAAGGCCGCGAGCGCCGCGTCGTCGAAGGTTCGGTCGGCGCTGCGGGTCTCGACTTTATACTTTGTTACACTTCCGTCGGCGGCCATGCGCTCGACGAGGATCTTCATCTGCAGCTTGCGGAGGCGGCCTGGGTCGAGAAACGGAGGCACCTTGAAGACCTTCGAGATTTCGCGCGCCACCCGCGACGCATAGAGATTTCCGAGGCGGACCTCGGTCCCCTGCCCGCCCACCTCGCCCTCGGCGTACCCGGTGAGCCGCGACAGGTCCTTCGCGCGCGACCGCGGGTCGGCGCGCTCTTCGTTCAGCAGCTTGTCGAGGCGGCTCTTGCTCAGCGGGTCGCGCATCGCGGCGCGCGCCTCGTCGCGGGTCACGATCCGATCGAGGCGGCTCGGCTCCTGGTCGAGGTTGACCTGGTCCTCGAAGACCTCAGGGGTCTCAATGGTCTCGATCTCGGGCAGCTGCGTCGGATCGGGGGCGAGGCTTCCGAGGGCCGGGATCATCGCAGCCTCGAGGACCTCGGGGGCGCGCACCGGCGGCTCCTCGGGGGCGCGTCGCTTGCGCCGGATCTCGAGTCGCGCACAACGGCGCCCCGCGCAGAGGAGCGCGCTCGACGGGCGCGGAGCGGTCGCGCCGAGTGAGGCCGCGCCGTGACGGGGGGTACTGCCAGCGTGCATGAAGGCGAACGCGACGGCGCCGTGAACGACGCCCGTCAGCAGGAGCCCGGCAAGCCATGGCGTCGCCCGCGTCATGGCACCGCGGGCGGGGTCGGCGCCACGGTCGCATCGCCAAGCAGGCCGGGCTCGGCGACGAGGCCGAATTTGGTCACGCCAGACTGACGCACCGCGGCCATGACGCGCAGGACCTGACCGTAGTGCAGGCTGCGCGACGCGAGGACGTAGATTTCCTTTTCCTCCCGTAGCCTCGGGTTGTCGACGAGCTTCTCGCCGAGCGCCTTCAGACATGGTGAAAACGCTGCGTCCTCGGCGTCCGCCCGCCCCGAATCCCTTTGTGTGCCGAGAAAATCGGCCATCGCGGGTGAGACCGTGAGGCAGTCGAGCAGCAGCGTCCCGTCGATGGTGAAGCGCAGCCTGTCATCGACCTGCAGCTTCAGCTTCTTGACCTCCGACAGGTGGACGGGCTCGGACGCGACGCGCGGCAGGTCGATGTCGACGCGGGTGTGTTGCTGCCGCTTCTGCTCGAATTCGGCGAGCAGGTTCTCGGCCTCCTCGAGCTTCTCCTCGACACGGTCGAGGGCGAGCTGCCGCTCGGACTCGAGTTCGATCGTCTGCACGCCAGCCGCGACCATGAAGAGGCTGAGCAGGACGAGCATCACGTCGACGAGCGGCGTCACGTTGATTTCCGCGATGACGCCGCGTCCGCCGCGCCCCCGTCCGCTGCCTCCCGGAACTCCCATCCCCATCGCGTCGCCCCTCCGCTCCAGAACCCGCCGACCCACCGCCGCATGCCTCCCCGGCGTGACGGCTCAGCTGAAGAAGTGCCGCCGCAGAACGTTGAGGTAATCCGATGAAAAATCATGAAGATGCACGTCGAGACGCCGCATTCGCCCGTTGAGCCAGTTGTAGCCCATCACGGACGGAATCGCGGCGAGGAGGCCAATCGCCGTCGCGACAAGCGCCTCGGCGATGTGGGGGGTGACCGTCTGCAGGATCGGCAGGTTGGGGTCGATGTCGCCAAAGGCGTTCATGATCCCCCAGACCGTCCCGAAGAGGCCGATGAAGGGGGCGGCCGAACCAACCGTCGCCAGGAAGCCGAGGTAACGCTCGAGCTCGGCCGTGGCGAGCTGCCCGCTGCGCTCGAGGCTGCGCTGGATGTTTTCGAAGGCCGCGGACATGGACTCGGGGGCCGCAGCAGGGCCGTCGCCGCGCGGACGTTGGGAGCGCCCCTGACGTTCGTTCAGGATGAGCTCGAGCTCCTCGTAGCCAGCCCGGAACATCTCGCGTGCCGGAGAGGCCGGGAGCGCCTCGGTCGCCTTGTAGAACTCGGCGAGCCGGGTCGCGCGGCGGAACGTGTCGATAAAGGCGCGCGAGCGGCGGATGGCGCCGCCGATGGCGACAGCCTTGACCCCGATGATGAGCCAGCAGGCCCCGGAGAGCGCGACGAGGACGAGCAGGACCGCGAGGACGACACCGCCCGACGCGAGCACCATCTCGAGGACGTCCGACTTGACGGGGGCCTCGGTGAGGGCGCTGGGGGCGCTTGCGTTGGCGAGCAGATGGAGCACGGCTGGACCTCCGGTCGACCGAAGGGCGCCAGACGCCCGGCGCCCCCCGCTGCGGCGCGTATAAGCGGGCGTGCGGCGGGTGTCAAAAGCGTGGATGGCCACGCGGCGGGGAACCGCCCGCGACCTCTGGCGCGACGCGGCACGGCCCGGTTGACAGCCGGGCACTTCAGGGCCAGCATGCTGCCGAAACTCCGCGCGAAGCTCATCGCGTCGCAGCCATCGAATGAGGACTCAGCCATGGTGAATCGAGGCCCCGGCGACCCGCGCCGCCCCGCTCCCCCTGCCCCGTCGAAGCCCGCGTCCTCCTCCGCCGACGATGGCGAAGAGAAGACCTCGGCGCTGAACCTCGCCGAGATCGACCTCGACGCGATCGACGCGGCACCCGCCAAGCCGACGCCTGCCAGCCGCCCGACGCCTCCAGCCCCGGCCCGGCCGACGCCGCCTGCGCCAGCGCGGCCCGCCCCCACCTCGAGCCGGCCCGCCCCGGCTGCACCC
>SYAK01000454.1 GCA_005788935.1 Pseudomonadota bacterium | reverse complement strand
GCAGGGGCTCTGCGGGTTCGGCAGCAGGCGCACCCAGCGGCACTCGAACTGCGCGCGGGCGTTCCGCGTGAGCGTCGTGCGGCGGGCCACGCCCGGAGCCTCACCGGGCAGGAAGCCGGCCTTCACCAGCGCCTGGAAGCCGTTGCAGATCCCGAGCACCGGCCGCCCGTGGGCGAGGACGGTGCGGATCGCGTCGCCGAAGCGGCGCTCGAGCTCGAGGGCGAAGACCTGGCCAGCGCCAAGGTCATCGCCGAACGAGAAGCCGCCCGGGACGACGATCATGCGGTGGTCGAGGAGGGTTCCTGGCGCGGCCGAGAGGTCCGTGAGGGTGCGGATCGTCGCGGAGCCGCCAGCGGCCTCCACGGCGAGGGCGGCCTCGCGGTCGCGGTTCGTGCCAGGGGCATGGAGGACGAGGACTGGGACTCGCATCGGGGCGGTTCCTATCAGCGAGGCGGTGTCGGCGCCAGCGAGAACGCAACGATTTCTCCCTACGTGGAATGAATGACCAGTTCTGACCGTGTCATCAATGCGTTGCGAATTCTCGGCGGTCTATCCTCGGGGTGGGTGCGGCGTCACAGGGCGTATGTGCGGCGATGACGTGCAACGACGGGGACGTTCGAACGCTCGACGCCTGTCAGGCCGGCGATTGCACCCACACGAGCGTGTCGACGCTGTCGGCGCCTTGAAGGGGCGGGGCGCTTCGGGCCGGGGCGAGTGAGGCTCCGGGGCGCCCAGGCGTTCGGCGTGGTCGGTTGACGGACGTGGCCCCGCGTGGCGAAGTGCGGGACTCACGTCTCGCGAGGTGTCATCGTGTCGGGTGTGGCATATTGCGCGCAGTGTCAACAGGTTACGCCAGACGCGGTCGCGCTTTGCGACCACTGCGGAGCAGACGCGCGGCTCGATGGGCGCTACAGGTTGCGCCGGGTGCTTGGACGCGGGGCCTTCGGGACGACGTGGCTGGCGGAGCGCAACGAGGACGGGCTGCAGGTGGCCGTCAAGGAGATGCTCGTCCGCGACCTCGAGAGCTTCAAGGCGTTCGACCTGTTCAATCGGGAGGCCGAGCTGCTGCGATCGCTGCAGCACGATGCGATTCCGGGCTACTTCGACCACTTTCAGGCGGGTCAGGGGAGGCAGTTCGGCCTGTATCTCGTGACGGCCTTCGTCGACGGGCAGACGCTCGCCGAGGAGCTGAAGGGCCGGCGCTACGAGGCGCGAGAGGTGCTCGCCGTGCTGCGTGAGCTGCTCGAGGTGGTGGCGTGGCTTCATCGTCGGTCCCCGCCCGTCGTGCACCGCGACATCAAGCCGGCCAACGTGATGCGGCGGCGGTCCGACGGAAAGCTCGTGCTCATCGACTTCGGGGCTGTCAAAGGGGCCGCCCGCGACGTCGATGGCGGCGGCAGCACGGTCGCTGGCACTTTCGGGTACATGGCCCCCGAGCAGTTCGCGGGGCGGGCCTCGGCCGCGAGCGACATCTACGCGTTGGGTGTGCTGGGGCTCGAGCTGGCGACGCGGCAGGGACCGCAGGCGCTCCTTGACGACACCGGGGCGCTGCAGTGGGAGTCAAGCGTTCCAGATGCGATGCTGCGCGAGGTGCTCGGGCGCATGATCGTGCGAGACGTGCAGGCGCGCGCCTCAGACGCCGAGGTGCTCGCGGACCATATCGGCGCGGTCCTTGCGGGACGGTCTGGCGCGGCGGCGGCCTGCGGGTCGCCCGAGGCCGGTGTCGAGGCGCTCGTGGCGCACGCGCTCGCGGCGTTCCGCGCCGTCGAGGGGATTGACCTGCGCGAGGACCAGGCGGCGATGGGGCGTCTGCGCCATGCGGCCCGGCTCGCGGCCTTCGAGCTGACGACCGCGACCGCGAGCACGCTGAATCTGCCGTTTCTCACCGCGGACGCCAATGGACCGCGTCACCTGTTGCTGAGCGTGACCCGGTCCGATCTCGCACCACGGTCGACTCCGGATCGCGCCCTGGTCGGTGGAACGGCGCGGTTCTCGGGGGCCGACAGCCCCGGTCGTCTGTCGGGTTCGGCCAGCGCACACGACGCACTCGCGGCCCGAGCGGGCGTCTTGCCGGCGCGGGCAGAGCCGCCGCCGATGGCACCGCGAAGCCTTCCGAAACGATTCGGCAAGCGGGTCGACCCTCGGGGGCACGGTTTGCGCATGACAGGACTTGCATTGCTTGTTTGGCCGCTTGTCCTCAGTCTCGTGATGGGGTTCGGCTCGAACGGCCTGATGGCGCTCCTGTCCATGAGCTTCGGGCTCTTCGAGAACCTCTTCTTCACGGTCGGGCTCGTGTTGCTGGTGTTCGGGCACCGCCGTATCAGCGGGAAGGCCCGAATCTGGCGGACAGGCGAGGCTGTTCCGGCCGTCGTGACCGACGTCGCGCTCAACACAAGCGTCCGGGTCAATCGTCGAAATCCCTGGGTCGTGACCTACCGCTACGAGCGGCCGGACGGGCGGTCCGCCGAGGGCGAGATCGTATCCCTCGAGGTTCCGGCCCGGTATCGCATGCGCGGGGCCGGGATATGGGCGTTCCTCGACCCGGACGACACCCGGCGCAGCGTCGCCTTCTGGGACTGACGTCGGTCTTCCGTGCGTCGCTGAAGTCAGCGGTTGTCGCGCGGGGCCTTGACGCGCATCATCGCGTGGTCGCTGGAGGAGGCTGACGTGGCGGACGCATGGAAGGGCGGGGCAGGGTGGGGCTGCGTGATCGCGCTGGCCCTGTGCGGGGCGGGCCTGGGCTGTGGGCCCCGGAGTCCGGAGACGTCCGTGGGTGCGCAAGACGCAGCGGTCGAGGCCGCACCTGCGGCAACCCCTGATGCGGCCGCGGCTCCCGACCCCGAGATCATCCGCATCCTCGGCGAGCTGCGCGGCCGCCAGACGTGCAACCGCGTGACGGGATGTGCGCCGCTGACCGCATTGTTGCAGCGGCCGGACGCGGCCCTCGGCGAGGTCACGGCGCTGTTGCAAAAGCACGGGGGTGGCGACGGCTACTGGATCGAGATGGCGCTCGAGTTCCTTGGACAAAGCGACCGCGCGGCGGCGCTCGAGGCGCTGGCCCCGTTTGTGCGGGACCGGCGCTGGACCGTCCGGCTGCGGGCGGTGATGGCGGTGGGGCGGCTGCATCGGCACGCTTCTGCCACGACCCGGGAGCTGCTGAGCGAGGCGTCCAGGATGGCCGCCGCGAGCCGGGACGCAGCTTGGCAAGCCGCCATCCTGCAGGCGCAACTGCGGCTCGAACCCAGTCGCACGGCGGAGCTCGAGCCGCTGCTGCTGGCGCTTTACCCGACCGACCCCGGCGTCATCCACACGATCGCGCCGCCTGTCCTCGACTGGCTCGTGATGGTCGCGACCGAGGCGCGCCTGAGCCGCGCGGCGCCCCTGCTGCGCGGGGCGTGTCTGTCAGACAATCGCTTCGTGGCCATCAGCGCCCTGACCGGGGCCGCCGCCTTGCGCGACACCGGCGCGGTTCCGTTCGCGCTGACGCGGCTTGAGGACCCCCAGCCCGGGATTCGCCGGGCGGCGCTCCTCGCGCTGCAGACCATCACCGGCAGCCGGACCATCGACGTGCCGGACGCGTGGCGGTCCTGGGCGGCGCAACAGGGACTCGCAGCCCTGCCCGCCGAGTGGGCGGGTGGGTGGCGGCCGGAGCCCGCTGGAACATCGCCGCCGCCGGTCGACCACGTGCGCCGGGACGCGCCTCCGTGACGTCCGGCGGGCGGGGTTCCGGCGCGTGGGCTCGCGGAGCACACCAGGCCGGTCTCGCGGTCGTCGTCGGCGCGGTCTGCGGCCTCGGTGCGGCCTTGTTCCTTCACGGTCTTGCCCATGTCACAGCCCACAGGGCCGGGGATGGCTCGCTGGGCGGCGACAGGCTGTTGTTCGCGCTGCCGTTGGCTGGGCTCGCGCTCGGCTGGGTGCTGGAGCGCTTCGGGCGCCTGTCTGACGGTCGCAGCGTGATGGCGGGGCAGGAGCTCGTCCTCGAGGCGCTGCACGGTGGTCATCGCGCGGTCCCGCGCAGACTCGGCCCCGTGGTGGTGCTCGGGACGCTCGTGACCCATGCCTTCGGTGGCAGCGCTGGCCGTGAAGGGACGGCCGTTCAGATGGGGGCCGCGGCGGGCGAGGCGGTCGCGACGCACCTCAGGGCCCCTCGGGTGTGGCGGCGCGCGCTCATCCAGGCCGGGGTGGCGGGCGGTTTCGGCGCGGTCTTCGGGACGCCGCTCGCGGCCATCCTGTTCGCGCTCGAGCTGCCGACGGTCGGTCGCCTCGAGGCCCGGGGGCTCCTGCCAGCGACGCTCGCAGCCGTGACGGGGGACCTCGTCGCGCGCGCCCTCGGGGCGACCCACGACGCGTTGCCTCGGCCAGCCGAGGTGGCCCTGACGGCGCCACTCGCCCTCGGCTGGGTGCTCTTCGGGGGCGTCATGGCCGGCGCAGCGCGTGGGCACATGGCGCTCGTCGGCGCCGTCAGGGCGGTCTCGGCGCGCATCCTTCCGCGCCTCGCGTGGCGCCTGGCTGCGGGCGGGTTGGCAGTGACAGTGGTGGCGTCTGTGTTGGGGGCCCAAGACGCGCTCGGGCTGAGTCTCCCGATGATGCAGGACGCCTTCGCGGGGACCCCGGCGTCCCCGTGGTGGGACATGCTCGCCGTTCCCTGGCCGCTCGCAGCGGCTCTGCTCGCGGTCGCGATCAAGCTCGTGCTGACTGCGCTGACGGTTGGGACGGGCTTCCCGGGCGGGGAGGTGACGCCGTTGCTGGTCGTCGGGGCGGTGCTCGGCGCTGCGCTGGCCGATCCGCTGGGCGTGTCGCCCGCGCTCGCGGCCGGGGTCGGGATGGCGGCGGTCTTTGGCGCGGCCGCCAACACCCCGCTGGCGCTCGTCGTGATGGCGGTCGAGGTGCTCGGGGCGGCGGTGTTGCCGCACGCGGTGCTCGCAACCGTGTCGGCGTGGTACCTGACGGGGCGCCGTGGTCTTCACGCGGGTCAGCGGGTGGCTGTGACGAAGGATGGCGAGGACGCGACCTCTTTGGAATCGCAGGGGTTGCCGCCGCATCAGGGCTGAGGGCGCCGGCCTGACCGAGACGACGCTTGCGCCGCGGCGCGCGGAGCGGCAAAAGCCCCCGCATGTCCGCACTACTCGAGTTTCTGCCTATCATCGCCTTCTTCGTCGCGCTGAAGGTCTCCGACGTCATGGTCGCCACGGCGGTGGCCATCGTCGTGACCGTCGCGGTCACGATTCACCAGCGGGTGACGAAGGGCCGCGTTCCACCCATGGCGCTGCTGTCGGCGGGGCTGATGATCGTGTTCGGCGGGTTGACGCTGCTGTTTGACGACGAGCGCTTCGTGAAGCTCAAGCCGACCATTCTGCTCGGGATCTTTGCGCTCGCCCTGCTCGGGTCCCGGTTCGTCGGCGAGCGGACGGTCGCCGAGCGGCTGTTCGGCGCGATGTTCACAGCCCCCGCGGGCGTTTGGCGGCGTGTCAATGACGGCCTGACGCTGCACCTCGCGGGTCTGGCGGCGCTGAATCTGTGGGTCGCCTGGTCGTTCGACACGGACACGTGGGCCACGTTCAAGCTCTTCGGATTGCTCGGGTTGAACTTCGTCGGCATCTTCATCGCGGTCGCCTGGCTGTCGCGACACGGAGAGCGAAAGTCACCCGAGACCTGACATGTGCACTGGCGAGAAAAAATAAGCGAAGCGAAAACAAGGCATTGATAGAATCATAACAGCGCCAATGTTGACACCTGACATGGTCGGTGGCATAACTGATCCATGCAGTACGACGTGCCTGACGACAAGCTTCCCGAGGATCCGGCGACGGGGCCGGGCGACGGCTACTCCCTGACCGAGCTGACGGATCTGACCGGCGTCTCGCAGCGGACCGTCCGGTACTACATCCAGCAGGGACTCCTGCCTGCGGCGTCCCGCGGCGGTCCGGGTGCGCGTTACGCCGAGGACGCGCTGGTTCGTCTGCGCTTCATCCGGGCCTGCCAGGAGGAGGGGTGGCCACTCGCCAAGGTGCGGGACCAGCTCGAGCGGCAGCCCACGGAGGCCATCGCGACGATGGTCGCGTCGTTCGCCGAGGGCGGGGCTGCCGCGGGGTCGCCGACCGTTCTGCCCGCGGCCGAGCCGAACGCCGCGCTCGCCTATCTGGCGCGGTTGCGGAGCAAGCCTCCGGATGAGCCGCCAAAGGGTCCCGGGTCCGCCGTGCGCGGGTCGCCTCGGCCCGTCCGTGGGCCGGTCTTCACCCGCGCCAACTGGGAGCGTCTCACCATCGACACCAACCTCGAGCTTCACGTGCGGCGCCCGCTGTCGCTCGCCGAGAACCGGCGCCTCGACCGCCTCCTCGAGGCCATCGAGGCGATCTACGGGCCTGGCCCCGTCTAGTCGGACCCGGTCGCGTCCCGATCCCGTCCTGAAAATCCCTGATTCACCCAAGGAGCTGCACCATGCGTCACGCCCCCCAGTTGACCCACGCCTTCACGGTGACCCCCTGTCGTCGACTCGTCCGGGCCCCCACGGTCTCGCGTCGCTACGCCCGCGTCGTCATCCAGGCGCCGAGCCT
>SYAK01000453.1 GCA_005788935.1 Pseudomonadota bacterium | reverse complement strand
GAGGCGCAGCGCCCAGGCGGCCTCTTCCAGCTTGGTCGCGAGGGTCCGCGGGGCGTTCCGCATCAGGACCCGCTTGACGAGCTGCTGCGTCAGCGTCGAGGCCCCGCCAGCACCTGGCGAACCCGTGGCGTGGCCCCACAGCGCCCGGAGGATGGCGAGGCCGTCAAGCCCGGCGTGGTCGGCGAAGCGGCGATCTTCGGCCGCGATGATGGCGGCCGCGAGGAGGCGCGGTGGCGGGATGTCTTCGGGGCTCGCGATGGCACGTGCGCCAGCGGGCCCGGGCAGATGGTGGAGCAGCGCGCCGTGGCGGTCGAGGATCTCCGGGCCGGCGTCGGGGTGGTGGTCGAGGACAGCGAGCGGAAAGGGCGTCGCCGCGACGAAGGCCGCAGCTCCGAGGACGCCGACCGAGACGAGGAGGACGAGGACCTCGGCCGCCACGCGGGCGTGGCTCGCGCTGCTGACCACCTGGGGCGGCTGTGGGAGGGGCGGGCCCGCGGTCGGGGTCACGGCGCGACGGACACCGTGGCGACGACCGAGCGGCCTTCGATGTGCGGCGCGTACATCGCGTGGGCGTGGGCGCCGACCGCCGTGAATGTTCCAGGTGTCGTTGCGCGCAGGAGATAGCTGTGTGTATGGCGCCCGGGCGGGAGGTGCTCGGCGAAGAGCAGGACGCGGTCGTCACGCTGCTCGGTGCGCCCGAAGGTGGGCGACATCGCGTCGACCCCCCAGTCCGGGCCGCTGCGCTCGGTCAGCAGGACGGGCTCGAGGCCCGCTGGCAGCGGGTCCTCGACGGCGACGTAGTGGCGCGCGGCCGCCACCTCGACGGTCATGTGCACGCGCACGAGATCGCCGACGCGGAAGGCGCTCGCGGTGAGCCCCTGTTGCGGTCCGTCGGCACGCACGTAGCGGCGCGTCACGCGGAAGCCTGCCTCGAGCGGGGTCTCCTCCCGGGCGGTCGGGAAGCTCGTCAGGTGCAGGGCGTAGTGCAGACTTCCAGCCCCCCCGCGGCGGACGAAGGCCAGCGCCTTCCCCTGGCTCGCCTTGAGGCGTGCCATCGGGACCTCGACCGTGCCGCCCGAGACCGCGTCCCCCGGCATCCGGACCTCGAGGAGGACGGCCTCGCCCAGGTGGACCTCGGCCACCCACGGAGCCCCGGTGAGGTCCTGCTTCATCTGGCCGGCGAGCGCCACCGTCCCGAGCGCGTTCGCCAGCGTGTTCGACCAGCGCCCATCGCGCTGGGCCGCGATGAGACCCTCGTGCAGCTTCGGCAGCAGCGGGTCTTCGGGGGCGATGGTCGCGAGCGCGAGGGCCAGCAGGGCGGCGTCGGTCTCGGTCGAGCCCATGAGGCGCGTCCCACCCTCCGGGGCCGACAGGCGCGCGAGGTCGCCCTCGACGATGACCCGGGCCGTCGCCTTCGTGAGCAGCTCGCGTGCCCGGACGAGGGCCTCCGGGCGCGGGTCGGCCGCCGAGGCGAGCGCCAGCAGCGCCAGCACCGAGGTCGGGGTCGTCTCGGGCGGGCTCGCGGCGATGAGCGCAGTGACGAGGGCCGTCGGGTTCTGGGGCACCTCGGGGCCGGACAGGCCGGGCAGGGTGACAGGCGGTGGTGGTGGCGGCGGGTTCGGGCCAGCACCACCAGGAGGTGCCGGCGCCGCGGCCGGGGTGGCCGCTGCAGTCGCCTCGCGCATCAGCAGCCAGGCCGCCATCGCGCGCGTCTCGGGCTCTGCGTGCCCCGGGCCCGGTCCTGGCGCGGCGGCTGCGAGCGCGCCGATGTAAGCCCGGAGACGGGCGAGGGCCGCGGCGGTGACGCGCCCCCCCGGCAGGCGGGCGGCCGCGTGCAGGGCGTGGCCCGCAGAGACGGAGCCCCCGGCATGCGCGGCGCCGGCGTCGGGCCAGTAGGCGAGCCCACCCGACCAGCGCTGCATCGCGAGCAGCCGGTCGACGCCCGCCTGCACCCGCGCGAGGACCCCGGCCGCGTCGAGCCCGAGGGCGTGGGTCGCCACCCCCGCCTCGTGGAGGGCGACGAGCGGGAGGAGCATCGAGGTCGTCTGCTCGACGCAGCCATATGGATAATCTGTCAGGTATTGCAGGCCGTTCCGCACCGAGCCGAGCCGCGTGTTCTCGACCGCGACCCTGAGCGTCCCCGCGTCGGGCAGCGTGTCGTCGGGAAGCGCCACGCGCCAGGCGGTGTGCGCGGTGCCCGGTGTCGCGCCCCGCAGCACCCCGCTGACGCTGGCGTGCCGCGGGGCCGCGTGGGGACGGACGGGCAGGGTCACCGCGACCGCATCCTGCCGGACCTCGCCCCCGAGCTCGCGCCCCGCGAGGCTGACCTTCACCTCGCCGACCTTGCCCGCGGTCAGCGCGAACGTCGCCACCTGCGGCGCTGCGTCCGCAAGCTTGATTCGGCCTGTCGCGGGGCTCGTGAGGGTCGCCGAGCCCGTCAGGACAGCGCTGACGTCGACCTCGATGGGGGCTGTCAGACCGAGCGCCTGCGCGATGGCGCCGAAGCTCACGACGTCGCCCGTGGTCAGGAAGCGCGGCAGCCCGGGACGCAGCGTCAGCGGCTTCTGCACCACGAGCGGCGCCTCGCCCCGGCCAAAGCGCCCGTCGGCGGTCGCGGCGACGGCCATCAGGCGGAAGGTTGTCAGATTGTCAGGTAACGCGAAGCTCACCTCGGCGCGGCCGTCAGGTCCGACCGTGACCGCGGGCATGAAGGCCGCTGTCGTCGCGAAGCGTGAGCGGTAGCGCGTCGTGACCCCCGTCTCGCCGCCGCCGCCCCAGTCCGCCTTCATGCCCGCCTCCTCGGCGAGACCGAGCAGCACCCCACGTCGAAGGTCGTTTGTCTCGACGCCGAGCCCCCGCTCGCGCCCGAGCTCGGCGTGCACGTCGGGGGTCTCGTAGCCCGTCAGCGACAGGACCGCCTCGTCGACCGCCATGAACGTCACCTGGCCCGCCGCGGGTTTGCCCGCCGCGTCCCGCACCTCGAGGGCGACCTTGACCGGCTCGCCGGGACGCGCGGTCGGCGTCGCAGGCCCGACCGCCACTGACAGCGTTCGCCCCGCGCGCGACACCGGCAGCCGCGCGTAGCCGAATCGCGGCCCGACGAGCGGCGCCTCATCCGCGAAGGCGTCGTCCGACGCCGGCAGCGGCTCGCCCCAGGCGTCCTCGGGCGGTCGCTTGGGGGCACGCTTGCCGCCTTCGCCAGGACCTGCGCCGTCATTGCCGGCGTCGCCGCCGTCCTCGTCCTCGTCCTCGTCCTC
>SYAK01000452.1 GCA_005788935.1 Pseudomonadota bacterium | reverse complement strand
CCGCGCGGGCGGCGATGAGCACGACGGGCAGCAGGGTCACGCTGACGAGGAAGGCCGCCTGCTCGGGGGTCGGACCAGGCGCGGCGGCGGAGGGCGGGAGGACGGTGGCGGCCGCCATCAGGGCCGCTTGCGTCGGAGCGCCGGGCGGGGCGGCGAGGAGGCGCCGCAGCCGGGCATCGCTGCGCGTGGCCGGGGTCGCGTCGAGCAGCAGGACGAGGGTCCCGCCGCCGACGACGAGGCCGTGCGTCTGTCCGAGCAGGTCGGGGTCGAGCCCGCCACGGCCATCGAGGATGACGCTTCCCCAGGTCGTGCCAAGGAGGCCTGCGAGGCCGCGCGGGTTGACCACGCGCGCGACCGCGGACGCGAAGGCGAGACCTTCGGCGCGCGCGCTGACGAGCAGGCACGGCCCTTGCAGGTCCGAGAGGTCAAGCTCGGCAAGCGGCGGGCCAACGTGCACACGGAGCGCGCGGTCTCGGGACACTGCAGGCGGCGGATCGAGGGTGTTCATGGGCGGGTGCGTGGGTCGATGGCCGAGACGCGGCCTGCGGAGACTAGGGGCAGGGCGCGACGCGGGCAAGCGGCCCGCCACGAGGCGACACACCCGCATGGACCTCCGGATACGCGCCGCGCGGGCCTTGCCAACCGGCGCGGTCGGCGCTTTGATGATGGACCGAGAACCCCGAACGCCGAGGCCCGCCTTGACCGACGCCCCTCCAAGACGCCCGAGCACCCTGAGTTTCCTCCGGATCCGCGACACGAGCCGACCAGCGACGCTGCTCTGGGACGACCCTGGTCCGACGTGCGCAGGCGTCCTTGTCTACGCGACGCAGAACCCGTTTCCGCCGCAGATGGCGCCTCAACTGTTCGCGGGCAAGATGCGCGCATTCATCGACGAGGAGCGCCTCGAGCCGACCCGCCGCGAGCTGCGTCTCGCACGCCCCGAGCAGCATTACTGCGTGCTGTGGGCCGACGACGAGGACGTCTGGCGCGAGGTCGCGAATCTGCGCGAGCCGGCGGAGCGGGCCGACAAGGTCGCCCCCATCGCGGCCACGGTGGCGGTTCAGGCGAAGACCTTCCTGCGTGTCCGCTACGCGACCGGGCTGCTGACGCATGACGTCCGGGTCGAGCTTTGGCTGCGGGACATCGAGCCGAACACCCTGGCGCTCAACGGGATGGCGACCGGCTCGCTGCCCGCCGACGTGACGCTGCCAGCGCGCGGGGACGGCTTCGTCGACACGGTCACCGACCCCGAGTGGCGCCGCCATTACGTCGCGGTCGCCGTGACGCGCGACGATGTCCGCCGCCCTCTCGCGCTCGAGCTCGGCGGGTTCGTGCGGCTCGACGAGCCTCAGTTCATCGAACCCGACGGCCGCAGGAAGTACGACAGCCTCGCCGAGCGGGTGCGCGACCAGATCGAGGTCGACATCCAGCGCCGCTCGATGACGGTCGACGAGCTGAAGGGGATCTTCGCGCGCGCCGACGCACTCGCCCCGTTCCACCCGCAGATCGCCCGTCTCAAGCAGCAGGCCCGCGAGCGCTTCGGCCTGAATTTCTGAGGCCGCACGGGCGTCGACCACGCCTGTGAACGGACGACGCTTGCGCCAGCCTCCGGGAAGGCTAAGCTGTTGCGCTTGCGCGAGGCCGAACGCTCCGACCTCACGCCCCTCCCGGAGGTTAGACGCATGGTGTCCCTGTCGCAGCCCGAGCTCCTCGCGCGCCTCAGCGCTGTCGTCGGGGAGCGAGGCGTCTCGACCGCCCGCCCCGACCGCATCGCCTACGGGACGGACTTCTGGCCGAAGACCCAGATCTGGAAGCAGCTCGGCGACATCGACCGCTTCCCTCCCGACTGCGTCGTCTGGCCGACCTCGACCGCGCAGGTCTCGGCGGTTCTCGCGCTGTGCAACGAGCACGGCGTCCCGATCGTCCCCTACGGTGGCGGCTCGGGCGTGTGCGGCGGCACCATCCCGATCCATGGCGGCGTGGTCCTTGACCTCAAGCGGATGCGGCGCGTGCGCGAGGTCGACACGGTGTCCCTGTCCATCGAGGCGGAGGCTGGCCTCAACGGCCAGCACCTCGAGGACCGTCTGAACAGCCTCGGCCTGTCGCTCGGGCACTTCCCGTCGTCCATCATGTGCTCGACGCTCGGCGGCTGGCTCGCGGCCCGTTCAGGCGGCCAGTTCTCGAGTCGATACGGCAAGATCGAGGACATGGTCGAGCACCTCGAGGTGGTGCTCGCCGACGGCACCGTGCTCGACACGCGTCACCGCAGCCCGGGCGCCCCGGACTGGACACAGGTCTTCGTCGGCTCCGAGGGCACCCTCGGCGTCATCACCGCGGCGCGGCTGAAGGTCCACCCCGTCCCGGCCGCGCGGGCCCTGCGCGGCCTGCGTTTCCGCCAACTGAAGGATGCCATGCGCGCCATGCGCGCCGTCATGCAGGCCGGCCTCCGCCCGATGGTGCTGCGCCTCTACGACCCCTTCGACTCGCTCATCGCGCTCGGCAAGGAGGCTCCAGCGGCCGCGACCGAGGCGACCGAGCCAGCGCCAGGCGGCAAGCTGCGGGCGCTCGCCGGCGCGCTCGCGACCCGCTCGCGCCAGCAACTGACCCACGCGGTGGCCCCGCTCGGCAAGGCCCTCAAGCGGACGGCACTCATCTCGGCCCTGTCGGCCCCGCCCGTCGTCAACCGGATCGCTGGCAACCTGCCCGCCCCGTGCCTGCTGATCGTCGGCTTCGAGGGCGAGCCGGACTTCGTCGGCGCCGAGATGGCGGGGGCGATGCGCGTCCTCGCCGACCACGGCGGGACCGACCTCGGGGCGGCACCTGGCGAGGCCTGGCTCGCGCGACGCTATGCGGTCGGTTTCAAGCAGACGAAGATGTTCGAGCTGGGCGCCTTCGTCGACACGATGGAGGTCGCGACGACCTGGGACCGCCTCGCAACCCTGCACGAGGCCGTTCGCGAGGCGCTGACACCCCACGCCTTCGTGATGGCGCACTTCAGCCACGCCTACCGCGAGGGTTGCAGCATCTACTTCACCTTCGGCGCCCACAAGGGCGACCCGCAGCGGGCCGAGCGGCACTACGAGCGCTGCTGGGAGGCCGCGACCGACGCGGTGCTGTCTGCGGGCGGGACGCTGAGCCATCACCATGGGGTCGGCCTGATGAAGCGTGGCGGCATGGTGCGGGAGCACGGGGCGATGCTGAAGGTCGGGCGCGCGCTCAAGCGGACGCTCGACCCGCGCGGCATCATGAACCCGGGCAAGCTGTGGCCCGACGAGGACGCGGCCGCGGGGCGGATCGAGGCGGACGGTCGCGAGGGGGTGTCGCTGTGAGAGGCCGCACGCCGGAAGACGAAATCGCCGAGCAGGCGCGCACCCTCGAGGCGCTGCGCCGCATCGTGCCCGTCGAACAGATCGAAGAACAGCACGAGGGCGAGCCGAGCGCTGGCGGGGCCTGGTCGGTCGAGCCCGCGACCGAGATCGAGCTCGTCGAGCTGCTGCGGTGGGCCAACGCGTGCCACGCCGCGGTCTACACGCGGCGGCCGAGGCGGAGCGACGCTGCGGCGAGTGGTCTGAGGCCGCGGATCTACCTTCGCAGCGGACGGATGAAGCGCGTCATCGACGTCGACATCGTGTCCGGGACGGTGACGTGCCAGACGGGCATCACGATGGCCGAGCTTTGCCGCGAGCTCGAGGAGCGCGGCTTCTCGACCGGCTTTCCGTCGCGCCCGTGGCGGGCCGAGCCGGTCGGCGCGATCGTGTCGGCCTCGCTCGACGCGCACTGGGGCCCGCCTTACGGCTCGATGGAAGACCAGGTCGTCGCGCTCGGGGTGGTGCTGCCCGACGGGACCGTGGCGCACTCGAAGGCCGCCCCGCGCAAGGCCGTCGGCCCCGACTTCGACCGGGTCTTCCTCGGCTCGCGCGGACGCTTCGGCATCGTCCATGAGGTCACCCTGCGCATCTACCCGTACGCGGCCCGCGCGGTGTGGAGCCACGGCGCAGCGAACCTCGCGGAGGCGCTCGCGGGCGTGCGCGGCCTGTTCGAGCTCGGGGCGGACGTGCGCGAGGTCGAGATCCTGACCCCGCTGCCAGACCGCAGCTGGGGGAGGAAGCGGGTCGGGCTGAGTGACGCGCTGCCGGTGCTCGTGCTCGTCGAACTTCACGGGCTGCCGCTCGCGGAGACGGGTGGGCTCGCGCGGGCCCGTCTGTCGGAGCGTCTGACAGCCCTCGAGCCGCCGAGCGGCTGGAACGTGCACGAGGGGCTGCTGCCGCCGCCGAGGGCCTGGACAGCGCCTGTCGTGCCGGTCAGCTGGGCGGACCTCGAGCGGCTGGCTGCGGATCTCGGCCCCGACGCGCCGCCTGGTCTCTGGATCGTGCGCATGAGCCGGCACGGCGGCCACCTGTCGCTCGCCGACGGTGTCGACGCGGAGGCGGGGCCGGCCGCGGGGCCGGTGCGGGCGCTCATCGCCGAGACGCAGGCGCGACTCGCGGGTGCAGGTGGCGAGGCCGCGCTGTGGCGGCGCCTCGAGGGCGAGCTGAAGCGGCGCATCGACCCCAAGAACATCCTGAATCCCGGAGGGATCTGAGGCATGGTCGTTTCAATTGCAAACAAATCGACGGCGGTGTCGGCGTGAGCCCGTCGCGACATGACGGAGTCCTTCCCGGCGCCTCTGCGGGCGGACGGGCCAGCCTCGCAGACCGCCGCGAGGCCTTCGAGCTCTGCCTCTTCTGTCCGAGCCTGTGCCGACACGCGTGCCCGGTCGCGACGGCTCGCGGGGATGACACGACCTCGCCGTGGGGCCTCATGAGCCTCGCCGCCCACCTCGAATCGGAGCGGCTGCAGCCCGAAGCCTCCATCGCGTCGGCGCTCGCGACCTGCGTCAACTGCGGGGCCTGCGCGACCGCCTGCAAATATTCGAACCCCGTCGGCGAGGCCCTCGTGCAGGCGCGCGCGTGGCTGCACGAAGCCGGCTTCCCCGCGGTCCCTGAAGGCACCGCGACCGCACTTCAGGCCGACATCCCGGCCGACGCGCCCGTCATCGAAGCCCTCCGTGCCCGCTCGCGCTACGAGCCGGCACCGACGTTCTCGTTCGTCCCGGGCCTCGCCGCCCTCGCCCGCCCCGATGGCCCCGTCGCGACCTTCTTCGACCTCTGCCAGCGGCTCGACGTCGACGCGCTCTCGTGCGGCGACCTCGCCCGCCTCGACCCAGGCCATGACCTGTGGTGGAGCGGGCGCTTCCGGGACTTCGTGGCCCACGCGCGGCGGGTGCATGCGGCGACAGCGGGCGCGCGCGACATCGTCGTGATGTCGGCCGAGGCCCTCTATCTCCTGAAGGTCATCTACCCCCGCTTCGGCCTGCGGATCGCGGCCGACGTCGTTCACCTCAGCGAGTTCCTTCTGCCGTTGCTGACGGGCGCTGTCGTGCAGCGCGTGAAGGGGCGCGTGATGTACCACGAGAGCTGCCACCTCGGTCGCCACCTCGGGCTCCGGGACGTGCCACGCGAGGTCCTGCGCCGCGTCACCGAGCTGCCCCTCGCGGAGCTGCCCGCCTGTGCCGACGTTACCGGCTGCTGCGGCGGTTCGGCTGGACCGACCTTTGACCCGCGGACCTCGGACGCGATGGCGGACACCGTCGTCGTCGCCGCGCATCAGGCGGGGGCCGAGCGCCTTGTGAGTTTCTCCCCCGAGTGCGTCGAGGCCCTCGCGGCGGCGGCGTCCCGCGCGCGGCTCGACGGGCTGCGGGTGAGCCACGCGGTCGAGCTCGTCGCGGAGGCGGTCGTCGGGGACGGGGCGGCCGCATGAGCGGGCTCGAGGTCATGGCGGGCGGGACCCTCGTCATCGTCAACGAGCGGGCGGGAGCTGGCGCCATGGCGGACCACTTCCGGCGCGTCGAGCACGCCCTCGAGGACGCCATCGGCCCCTTCGATCTCGCCTTCACCGACGGGCCCGGGCACGCGACCGCGCTCACCCGCGAGGCCCTTGGCCGGGCGGTCGCGCGAATCATCGTGGGCGGCGGCGACGGTACCATCCACGAGGTCGTCAACGGGTTCTTTGACGCGACGTCAGGAAACCCGATCGCCCCCGAGGCGACGCTCGCGCTGCTCGGCGGCGGGACGGGCGGCGACTTCCGGAAGACCGTCGGGATCACGACGTCGGAGGCCGCGGTCGCCTCGCTGGTGTCGGGGCGCACGATGGCCATCGACGTCGGGCGCGTGACGCTGACGGGCTCCGACCCGATCGGGGAGCGCCGCCGACACTTCGTCAACATCGGCAGCTTCGGCTTCTCGGGGCGCATCATGGAGACGCTCGGCGGGCGAGGCGCGGGCACGCTCGACCGCTTCGTGCCCGCGCTCAAGGCGCTCGGTGGGCACGCGGCCCACTTCGGTGCGACGCTTCATGCGCTCGTTGGATGGAAGAACGTCGCCGTGCGTCTGTCGTTCGACGGTGGCCCCGCGGAGGCGCGGTCGGTCGTGACGGTGGCGATCGGAAATGGACGCTGCTTCGGCGGTGGGATGCGGATCTGCCCCGACGCTACGCTCGACTCGGGCTGGTTCGACGTGACGGTGCTCGGCGACCTGAGCAAGCTCGAGCTGCTGTCCCTGACGCGCGCCATCTACGACGGCACCCACATCCGCCATCCCGGCGTCACGCGCCACCGCGCACGCGTCATCGAGGCCTCGCCCGGAGCCGACGCGGTGCATCCTGTCGCGCCACCCGTCGTGATCGAGCTCGACGGCGAGGTCCTCGGCCCGCTGCCCGCGCGCTTCGAGATCCTGCCCGCGACCCTCCGCCTCGCGATCCCATGAGCCACGCCGCACCGAAGCCAGCCACCGTCGCGTCCGCCTCCGACGCACCCCGCACCCTCGGCCGTCTCGCCGCGTGGGGGCTCGCGGTCCTGTGTGGCGTCCTGGTCTTCACGTCGTTCCCGTTCTCGACCGAGCCCGACTCGAACCTCTGGGTCTTCGGCTGGTTCGCGCTCGTCCCGCTGTTCGTGGCGCTCGAGGGGCGGACCCGGTGGGCGGCCTTCCGCCTCGGGTGGCTGGCAGGTTTCGTCACGAATTTCGGCGGTTTCTGGTGGATCTCCGAGGTCCTGCGCGACTTCGGCCACCTGCCTCCGGCCGTGACGTGGCCGCTGACGGCGCTGAACGCGGCCGTGCAGGGGCTCGTCTTCGCCATCGTGGCGGCGCTGCTCGCGCCTCGCCAGGGTGATGTGGGGTCACAGGCCCGCCCCGGGATCTGGCGCATCGCGGCGACCTACACGGTCGTCGAGTGGTGCTTCCCGATGCTCTTTCCCTGGTTCATGGGCAACGGTCAGTACCGCTTCCTGCCCGCCATTCAGGTGGCCGAGCTCGGTGGGGTCCCAGCGGTCACGTTCGTGATGCTGCTTGTGAACGCGGCGCTCTTTCGGCTCGTGCAGGCGGCGCGGAGCGGGGGCGGCACGTCGATGCGCGGGCGTCTGCGGGAGGTGGCGGTGCCGCTCGCGACCGCCTTGTGCGCAATCCTGTACGGATTCGTCCGACTTCCGATGGTCGAGGCCGACATCGCGGCCGCCGAGAAGCTCAAGCTCGGGCTCGTCGAGGCCAACATCGGCATCTTCGAGAAGGAGGCCCACCATCTCGGTCCGCGCGAGAAGGGGCTGACGCTCCATCGCAACCTTCTGAAACACCAATGGATGTCGAGAGAGCTCGCGGACGCTGGCGTCGACCTCGTCGTCTGGCCCGAGTCGAGCTACTTCCCGATCACCGACCCGGTCATCAAGCAGACCGACCACTTCCTGCTCGCCGCGACTCCGGACGGCGCGGTGGTTGCGGGCGACCCGCGGGACACGACCTCTCCCCCCGAGGGGGTCGGGCCGCGAGCGGCCGCGGGAGCTCCGCCACTCGCGG
>SYAK01000451.1 GCA_005788935.1 Pseudomonadota bacterium | reverse complement strand
GATGGGCGCGACAACGACGACGACGGCGCGATCGACTGCGCCGACTCGCAGTGCGCGGCCTTCCCGGTGTGCGTCGAGACGGTCTGCGATGACGCCCTCGACAACGACGCGGACGGCAAGGTCGACTGCGCCGACCCGACGTGCGCGGGCAAACCGGCCTGCCCGCCGACGCCCGAGAACACGCTCGCAGCCTGCACCGACGGGATCGACAACGACGCCAACCGCTTCACCGACTGCGCCGACTTCAGCTGCTCCCGCTCGACCGACGCGGCCATCCTCGCGGCCTGCGCCGAGCGCGCCGAGAACTCGGTCGAGCGCTGCACCGACGGGCTCGACAACGACGGCAACGGCTTCACGGACTGCGGCGACTTCAGCTGCTCGCGGTCGACCGACCCAGCCGTCCTCGCGGCCTGCGCCGAGCGGCTCGAGAACACGCTCGCGCGCTGCAGCGACGGGGTCGACAATGACGCCAACCGCTACATCGACTGCGGCGACCGCGCGTGCTCGCAGTCGACGGACCAGGAGATCTGGGCGTACTGCCAGGCGCGCACCGAGGCGACCCTCGAGAAGTGCCGCGACGGGGTCGACAACGACGGCAACGGCTACGCGGACTGCGCGGACTTCAGCTGCGCCCGCGCGACGGACGCGGCCATCCTCGCCCACTGCGAGGCCACCCTCGAGAACAGCTTCGAGAAGTGCAGCGACGGGGTCGACAACGACGGCAACAGCTACGCCGACTGCGACGACAACAGCTGCCGCGAGAGCGAGGACCCGACCGTGCGGCGCGCCTGCCAGGAGAGCGCCGCGGTCAGCCCCGACGAGGCCAATGCCCTGTGTTCGAACGACCTCGACGACGACGGCGACGGCTTCGTCGACTGCGAGGACTGGGACTGCGCCTGGAACCCGGACGTCACGGTGTGTGCGGGCCAGCGCGTGTGCGAGTGAGGCGGAGAGGACCATGAGACTGCTGCAAACATCCTTCTGGGGCGCGCTCGCCCTCATGTCGGCCCTCGTCGTCCCGGCCCGCGCCGAGGATGCGGCCTGGCCTCAGCCTCCCGCCCCGGCCGAGGCCGCCCGCCCCGCGACCGAGACGGCCTGCGGGGACCGGTCCGACAACGACGGCGACGCGATGATCGACTGCGCGGACGCCGACTGCGCCGCGACCGACGCGTGCCAGCCCGACGGCGGCCCGGAGAACACGGACGCCCGCTGCAGCGACTGGATCGACAACGACGGCAACGGCCACGTCGACTGCGATGACGCGGGCTGTCAGTCGGCGGACATCCGCGCCTGCCGCGGCAGCTGGAACGAGGGTGGCGGGAGTGGCGGCGGCGGCGACAACGACGCCGACGACACCAGCGTCCTCGAGGGTCTTCAGGCGGGTGAGACCGTCGAGGACCTGATGGGGCGCTTCGGCGACAAGGACGGTGAGTCGACCAACGAGCTCTGCGCCGACGGCGACGACAACGACGGTGACGGGCGCGTGGACTGCGCCGACCTCGGCTGCCGCTTCGACCCGAACGTGCAGGTCTGCCGCGAGACCCCGGGGCTCCGCTTCTCCGTCGTCTCGCAGCTCACGCAGAGCTACGACTTCGAGTCAAAGCTCGCCGACACCCGCTTCACGGCGCTCCAGCTGCGCGCCTTCGGCCCGATCCCGCTCATCCAGGACTCGTTCTTCCTGCTGTCGATGCGCACCGAGCGCACCCCGCGCCTGACCTTCGCGATGTTCCAGATCCCGATCGGCGGCGGCCACTACCTCAACGTCAACTCGGGCGGCGGCACGCTGTCGACAGCCCTCATCCGCTCGCAGCAGAAGCAGCTGCTCATCGAGCCCCCGTTCTACCTCTTCAGCGCCTTCGAGCAGGGCAACGGCGCCTCGGCCGAGGTCGGCGGCCCCGTCGACGCGAAGGGCCTCTTCGAGTACCGCGTCTTCGTCGGCGGCGGGTCGGGGCGCTCGAACGGCAACGTCGGCGGTCGCTACTTCACGTATGACAACACGAACTACACCTTCACCGTCGGCGCGCAGCTCGGCATCGACCTCATCGGCTTCACGTCCCGCTGGGACAACCCGATGCTCTACACCCCGGTCCAGACGGCGCTCGGCCTCAACGTCGGCCTGAAGTACGACCAGCGCGCCCAGGAGCGCTACCCGGCCGCCAACCTGCGTGGCGTCTTCCGCCATGGCCGCTTCTACGTCGAGGCCGAGACCTACATGAAGCAGGAGCTCGCCTTCGACAGCTTCCAGCTCGCCTACAACGTCGGCGCGGGCTTCCTCGTGTGGCCGAAGCACCTCTACCTGACCGCCGACTACGGCCAGTACCTGCCTGGCGAGATGAAGAACCCGCCCGCGGTCGCCGAGACCGACCTCCGCCGCCAGCTCGCCGAGACGCAGGCCCGCGCCGGCCTCCACTGGTACTTCTGGCGCAATATCGGCGTGCTGTCGGCCATCTACACACACCGCGACGTCGAGGCCCTGCGCGACGGCGACCCGGGCACGAAGGAGCGCGAGCTCAAGTTCGTGGGCCAGTACCGCTTCTGAGAAGCCGCGCCGACCTCGCCCGGGCCCCCACGGGTCGGCGCGCCGTGACCAGCTCGGTCGGGGCGCGGCAGGGCCTCGGCCGAGGCCGGGGGCCTGCCGCGAGGACCTGCAAGGCCCCTTGAAATCCGCCGCGACCCGGTGCACATCGTCGGGGCGCAGGCGGTCGTCCCCGCTCCCGCTGAAGCGCACGACAGGATGGCACGTGGGCTCGTGCCAGAGGAGCCGCCATGACGACGCGTTTGACCCACTACACCGCCGACGGCCTCCAGGGCGGCGTCCGCGACCCCGCCAAGGGCTATGGCCTGTACGCGACCCGCCCCATCCGCGCGGGCGAGGTCCTGTGCGTCTGGGGTGGCGACGTCCTCGACCGCGCCGCACTCGACCTCCGCAGCGAGGCCCACCGCATGCACTCGGTGCAGATCGACGACACGCTGTACATGGTGCCCTACGGTGACGCCGAGCCCGCGGACTTCGTGAACCACTCCTGCACGCCGAACGCGGGGGTGAAGGGTCAGGTCGTCGTGGTCGCGATGCGCGACATCCCGGAGGGTGAGGAGATCTGCTTCGACTACGCGATGACAGACTCGAGCGATTACGACGAGTTCCACTGCCGTTGCGGCGCCCCGGACTGTCGCGGAATCGTGACCGGGCGCGACTGGATGCGTCCCGACCTGCAGCGGCGCTACAAGGGCTGGTTCTCGTGGTACCTGCAGCGCCGCATCGACGCGATGCTGGCGCGCGAGGCCGCTGGAGAGCCCGGGTGACACGCACGCCGGGGTCTAGTCTCGATGCGGCCCTCGCGGCCTGGCTGCGCGCCCTCGAGACCTGTGGCGAGGCCGGGTCGGTCGGAGCTGCGGTCGAGCCCAACGTCGAGATCGCGCGAGCGAGCGGGCTCGGGCGCCACGCGGGACAGGTCGTCGAGGTGATCTCGGGCGCTGACAACGTCGCCCGGTGGCTCGCACTCACGCCACCTTCGCTGCGGTTCAGTCTCGACGGTCCGCCGCGGGTCTCGGATGCGGACGAGCACCTGTGGGAGGTCGACTACGCGGTCGAGGCCGACGACTTCCGGAACGGCGGGACCTGGTCGCTGCGCCTTGGACCGCACGGCCGCATCGCCTTCCTGCGCCATGTCCCGCGCCCACTTGGCGAAGCCGCGGCCGACGAGGTGCGGGACACGGCCGCGTGGCGCACGTATGTCGCACCCCTTGTCCCCCACGCGCATGACCATGACCCGCATGATCATGCCGACCATGCGGACGGTGATTCGTTCCGTGGAGAGCGCTGATGGATCCGACGATTGCTGCCCGCATCACCCGCTTCACCGAGCTGAAGGCCCGCATGCCGCACTCGGAGCTCCCGCGCTGGAGCCTCGCGCAGGCCCTCGAGGCAGCGTCCGACGGGCCGGCGGCGGTCACCGAGTACCGCGAGCTCGTGCAGCTCAAGCCCGACTACTGCATGGCATGGCTGCGCCTCGGGGCGCTCCTCTCGGCCCAACCCGCCGACCACACCGAGGCGCGCGAGGCCCTCGAGAAGGCCATGTCGCTCGCGCGCGCCCAGGGCCACGAGGCCCCTCGGACCGAGGCCGCTCAGCTGCTCGCGGCCCTCGACGACGACTGACAGAACGTCAGCCTACGACGACCTCGGCGGGCTGCCCGCGCAGGCAATGGTCGCTCGCCATCGAGGCGCCGTAGGCCCCCGCTGGCCAGAGGGCCAGGATTTCGCCTTCCGTGACCTCCGGAAACGGCACGTCGAGCGCGAAGACGTCGTTGGCCTCGTTGATGTTGCCGCCGATGTTGACGCGCTGCGGCCCACCCGCGACCTCCGGGATGGGGCGCCGTGGCGCCTGAACCGGGATGAAGAAGAGAGGTATCCCGTAATGCGCCGCGTAGAGGTTGACGGCGTGGCCTGCGTCCACACCGACCCACGTCGCCGTCGCGCGAGGCTCGACCGTCGTCACCTCGACGAGCAGCACGCCCGCCGCGGCCGTAATCCACGTCCCGGGCTCGCAGACGACCTCGACGTCGGACGGAACCTCGACGAGGGCCCGACGGATGGCCGCGGTCCACGCACCGAGCGACAGCGGCGCATCCTCGACCCGCTGCGGCCAGCAGAGCCCGCCGCCCACGTTGACCCGCCTGACGCCACCCACCGCCCGGCAGGCCTCCGCGAGGCGGGCGTACCCGACCTCGGCGGCCGCCGCGTCCCCCGCCTGCATCCCCCAACCGAGGTGCACGTGCAGCTCCTCGACGACGAGCCCGCGCGACCGCGCCTCGCGGGCCGCGTCGACGACCCGCTCACGGTCAAAGCCGAACTTGGCGTCCCCATAGGCGAGCTTCGGGGAGCCGCCCCAGCCGACCTTGACACCCGGGTTGATGCGCAGGCCGATGGCGTCCGTCGCGCGCCCCGGTGTCTCAGCCCAGCGACGGATCGCGGAGAAGGTGTCGAGGTTCGGCACGACGCCCGCCTGCGCGACCTGAACCAGATCACGGTTTGACAGCATGCCAGCGGTCAGTGAGATCCGCCCGCGCGGAAATCCCGCCTCGAGCGCGCGCAGGACCTCGCGCGGCGAGCAGGTGTCGAGGTCGATGTCTCCCTCGCGGAGGACCGCCGCGAGGATCTCGGGGTGGCGGTTCGACTTCATGGCGAAGCGGATTTGGAACGGCCGCCCGAGCCCGCCGAGCGCCTCCCGCAGCTCGGCAAAGCGCCGCGCAAGACTCTCACGCCCGTAGACGTAGGTCGGCGTCCCGTGCCGCGCCGCAACCTGCGCAAGCGAGACGCCGTCAAGGTGGAGCGCCCCGGCGATCTCTGTCAGGCTGCCCCCGCCCCGGGCTTCGTCCCACACCATCCTGCACCTCCTGCGCGATGCGCCTCAGCCTGCCATGCCCGCACCCCCGCGTCTCGCGGGAATCGTGCCGCAGGCATTTCCTGTCTCCCCAATCTCACCACAAAAAACATCCTGTGCACCCGTCCGACAACGGCGCGCGGACGCGTCCCTCTGACCCGCGACCGTTGCGCACCCCACACCCGAGCACCCGGAGGTCCATCATGAGCCCGACCGACACCCTCGTCCGCGCCCGCGCGGCCCTCGCCGAGGCCGATGCGCTCCTCATCGGGGCTGGTGCTGGCATGGGGGTCGACTCCGGACTCCCCGACTTCCGCGGCCACGATGGCTTCTGGAAGGCCTATCCGCCCTACAAGGCGCTCGGCCTCGGCTTCCAGCAGCTCGCCAACCCACGCGCCTTCCACGACGACCCCGCACTTGGCTGGGGCTTCTACGGCCACAGACAGGCCCTCTACGCCGAGACGACGCCCCATGCAGGCTTCGCGATGCTGCGCGACTTCGCGGCGGGCCTGCGGCACGGGGGCTTCGTCTTCACGTCGAACGTCGACGGTCAGTTCGCGAAGGCTGGCTTCCACCCGGACCACATCGTCGAGTGCCATGGAAGCATTTATTATCAGCAATGCATGACTCCATGCGGCCCAGACATCCGCATCGCTCCCGCGGCGCCCGCGGTCGACCTCGCCACGATGCGCGCGCGCGCCCCCCTGCCCCGCTGTCCAACGTGCGGCGGCCTCGCCCGCCCAAACATCCTGATGTTCGGTGATTGCGGCTGGAACGCAGCCCGCACGGAGACGCAGCAGGCCCGCTTCGACGCATGGGTTGCGCGTCTCGGGAGCGCCCGCCTCGTGATCCTCGAGTTCGGGGCGGGTACAGCCATCCCGAGCGTGCGTCTGACAGGCGAAGGCCTGATGTCGGGGCGCGCGGGGGCGACGCTCATCCGCGTCAACCCCCGCGAACCAGAGGGGCCCCCTGGCACGCTCTCGCTCGCGATGGGGGCGCTCGCCGCCTGCGAGGCCTTGCTCGGGCGCCGCGATGCCTGAAGGCGACACCATCCACCGGGTTCGGGCCGCCCTCGCACCCCACCTCGTCGGAGCACCGCTCGTCGCCCTGCACGTCGACCGTGTCCCGTGGCCTGAGGCCCGGACCCTCACGGTGACGGCCTGCGAAGCGGTCGGCAAACACCTGCTGCTGACGCTCGCGCGCGAGGGCCGAGACGTCCATGTTCTCCGCAGCCACCTCGGCATGAAAGGGACCTGGCACAGCTACGCCCTCGGCGAGCCCTGGCATCGCCACCCTGACCGGGCGCGGCTCATCCTCGCGACCGCGGCGCGCGTCTTTGTCTGCTTCGACGCGAAGGAGGTCGCGCTGACCCGCGCCACCGCGCAGCAGCCCGGTCAGGTCGCCCGGGTCGGGCCAGATCTGCTCGCGGCCGAGCCCGAGCTCGACGCCGTCGTGGCGCGGGCCCGAGCCGCGGGGGGCCCCAGTTCCGCCATCGCGGACCTGCTGCTCACCCAGTCGGTCGCGAGCGGGATCGGCAATGTCTACAAGTCCGAGGTCCTCTTCATGGCCGGGGTCGATCCGTGGCGACCTTGCGATGCGCTCCCGGACCGCGCCCTGCGTGAGCTCTACGCCCTCGCCGCGGCCATGCTCGCCGACAACACCGCGCGCGGCGGCTGGCGCATCACGACGGACGCGCGGGCCTGCAGCCACGCGCCGCTCGCGCGCCAGACGCACCTGACGCCGCCGCGCGGCCTGCCCCGACACTGGGTCTACCGCCGCGCCGGCCGACCGTGCCTCGTCTGCGCGACGCCCATCCGCAGCCGCCTGCAAGGCCCGATGGCGCGCATGACCTACTGGTGCCCTCAGTGCCAGGCGGCCACGACGGATCACTGACGTTTCGTCAGTTCATGCACCTCAGACGGTGGATGTGCGGTGGGGGTGCAGCGGCCTCGCAGGCGAGATGTTTCTGGACAGGCGTACGGTTCGGGCGGATCGGTCGTCCGACACGATCGCGCCGCCGCGCGCCCCCGGCAGCGTGGGCCTGCGACACACCCGCCCGGAGGTTCGACCATGCGTTCGTCCATGCGCACCACCGTGACCCGCCGCCTGAGCCCGGTCGCTATCGCCATGGCCCTCGGGGCCTGCGCCACGCGCGCCGAATACGTCGTCGAGGGGACCGAGCGCTCGATCGGCGTCGACGGCCTCATCACGATCGCGCCTCAGGCCGAGGACGTGAACCGGGTCAAGGTCGAGCTCGAGCACCTGCCGCCACCCGAGCGCCATGACCGCCGCATGCGGACCTTCGTCGTGTGGCTGACCCCACCCGACGGTGCGCCGGTGCGGGCTGGGCGCCTCGCCTACGACCGCGACAGCCGCGAGGGACGCCTCGAGGCGACGACGCCGAACGACGCCGTGCACGTGCAAGTGACAGCCGAGCGCGAGTCGGACGTGAACGCCCCCTCGGACGTCGTGGTCGTCTCACGCCATGTCGTCCTGACGCGCTCCCGGACCGCGCGGCGCTGAAGGCGCAACGCGGCGATCAGGGGGTCGAGAGCTCGACGACGGCCCGCAGCAGGCGGTAGGCGGCGTGCCACTGCGGTGTCGCGAGGAGGTCACGCGTCAGCGGAACGGTGACTCGCTCGTCGTTCCGGAAGGCGTGGAGCTCGGGGCCGCCCGCCTGGACGGCGTGACCTGCGCGGGCGACCGGGAAGCCAGCGCAGATCAGGCTGTCGACGAGGGCCTGACGCAGCCCAGAGTCGAGCTGCCCACCCAGCCGGTCATTCTCCCCGTCGGCACGGTGGACGTCGAGGGTCATCGCGCCGTCACCCCAGAGCGCCAGCTCGACGCGCCCGTCCGTGTCGTCCGGCTCGACGAAGAGCAGCTCGAGGCTCGCGTCCGCCTGGCGCAGGTGTCCAGCCCAGCGGCGGGCCTCACCCTCGACCGGCAGCGCCCGGACTGCACCCGCGACCGCGACGAGCGCGAGCGCATCGCCCACGTCGATCCGGTCGCCAGGCGTCAGTTCGGCGCTCCGGCAGGGCGCTCCATGCAGCGTACAAGCCGCACCCCTGTTGGCGACGGTGAGCGTCAACCCGGCGTCGGACCAATCGAACTGCAGGTGTTCGGGCATCAGGCCAGCGAGCCGCAACTCGACCGGGCCCGAGCCAGCGACGATGCACGGGTCGCGCCCCGAGAGCGTCATCGCGGCGAGCACCCGGGTCTCGGGCGACGTCACGTCGGCGGCCCGGTAGACGAGGGTCCACGGGGCACCTGGCTCAGCGGGCAGGGCCGTGCCCGAGAAGGCGTCGGCGGGCTCGACGGGCGGCTCGGCGTTGGCGTCGAAGATGCGGACGCGCAGCGGCAGAAGCCCGAGCCGGACCACGTCGTCATCGCCGAGCACCGCGTGGGCGATGCGCTCGCCGTGCACCCACGTGCCGTTCGTGCTGCCGAGGTCGCGCACGACGACCTGGCCGTCCTCCCAACCGAAGGCGGCGTGCACCCCCGAGATGCCATGATCGACGAGGCGCAGGCCCGCGGCCGACTTCCGGCCGACCGAGAGGGTCTGGTCGGTTGGGAGGCACACCTGTCCCTGGCCACCGTTCTCGTTGAAAAACAGCAGGTAGGCGATGGGCGCGTGGCGAGAGGCGGGCACGTCGACAGGCGGGTCGGAGGGCGGCGCCTTGCCCGCCATCGACGCCTCGCTGAGGGTCGCCCGCGCCTTGGCGCTCGACTGGGAAGGCGCGTCGTCGGCGCGCGCGACGGCCTCGCCGAGGTCGGCGGCGACGGTCGACTCCACGATCTCCGGGGCGGGCGGAGTCGCGGGCGCGGCGGTGTCGATGACCGTGATCGCGAACGCCACGGCGCCGCAGCGAAGCACGTCACCGTCGGCGAGGCCCGACGAGAGGGGGATGCGAGCGTCGTTGACGAAGGTCCCCGTCTGGGAGTTGAGGTCGCGCACACGGAACGCGTTGCCGTCGCGCGAGATGCGGCAGTGACGGGCCGAGAGGCTTGGGTCGAGGACGCGGAGGCGGGCCATCTCGCCCGAGCCGATATCGAAGTGGTCCTTGTCGACCTCCACCACGCGGCCCACGTCGGCGCCGTGCGAGAACCGGATCGTCATCTTCGTCGTGACGGGCGGCGGTGCCGGCTCCTCGGTCGCGGCGACGGCCTGCACCTCGGCGGCGGGCAGGACACGCGTATCCGACGCCCAGCCATTGAGCTGGCGGAGGCGCTCGATGCGCTCCTCGATGGCGTCCGCACGCGCGTCCCCATCCTCGGGAAACGCGGACGCGTCAGGCTCCCTGGTTCCGTTGGTCATGGGTCTCGACTCCGTCGATCGGGTGACGTGTGCGGGGCCGCCGATGGCCTGGTTCAGGCCGACTCGGACGGCGCACGGAGCCGTCGCGCCCATGACGCGACCCCCGAGCAAGGGGGAGTGTAACGCGACCGCCGCCGCTTTGCATCCCTGACGCGCATCGAAGCCGCCGAGACCGCGGGAGCGCCTCGAACGCCCGCCTGCATGGCGGCGTTCAGCCGCGACCTGGCGCCACGATCACCCGCCCGGCGAGGGCGCGGCTGAGGGTGTGATCGTCAAGATATTCAAGCTCTCCACCCATCGGGATGCCCGTCGCGATGCGCGTCACCCGAACCCCGAGGGCGCCGAGACGCCGCGCCAGATAGACCGCGGTGGCCTCGCCCTCGACGTCGGCGCCAGTCGCGAGGATCACCTCTTCGACTGCGTCCCGGGCGAGGCGGCTCTCGAGGTTCTCGAGCCGCAGCTGATGCGGTCCGACGCCCTTCATCGGCGCGAGCGCCCCGTGCAGGACGTGATAGCGCCCGCCGTAGCTGCGTGCCCGCTCGAGGGCGAGCACGTCGACGACCCCCTCGACGACGCACAACGTCCGGGCGTCGCGCGACGGGTCGGCGCAGACGGCGCACAGCCGCGCCTCGCTCAGGTGGTGGCAGTCCTCGCAGAAATGAACCCCGTCAAGGACGGCGCGCAGCGCTGCGATGAGATCCTCGGCGTAGGCCCGCGGCCCGGAGAGGATGTGGAAGCTCCAGCGCAGACCCGAGCGGGCGCCGACACCTGGCAGCCGCGCGAGGAGGGTCGAGAGCCGTTCGAGCGCCCCTGGCAGCTGTCCGCCCGTCGTCATGTCCCGACTCCTCCGCTCAGCGCCCGACGCCGAGCTGCCGCAGCACCGACGCGAGCGGCCCGAGCTCACCCTCGATCGCCTCACGGGCGCGCCGCAGCGCGTCATTCGTCGCCGCAACGACGAGATCCTGCAGCATCTCGACGTCGGTCAGGGCGACTGGGTCGATCGCGACCCCGAGCACCTGCTGCGCCCCGTTCACCGTGACCCGCACGAGGCCGCCGCCCGCCTCGCCCGTCAGCCGCTTCTGGGCGGCGCGCGCCTGCGACTCGGCGAGCCGCGCCTGCATGTCCTTGGCCTGTCCGAGCAGACCCTGGAAGGCCCCGTTCTTCATCAACTCGTCAAAGTTCATCGGTCGCCGCCTCGCTCCGCTGTCACCGTCACGGCCCCAGGCACCCCGCCGAGGTGATCCTGCAATGCCACGACGAGGGGGTGTCCGACCAGCTCCGCGCGCATCGCCTCGGCGCGCGCGGTCTCCCGGCCGAGCCGTCGCTGCTGGGGGGTCCCCTCGACGACGGGCACCCGGCGCACCTGGACCTGCCGGAACGGGGGCGTCAGGACCGCGGAGAGCACCTTGGGCAGCTCGTCAACCCGGCTCGCGAGGCGACGCTCGGTGACCTCGCCCGCGACCTCGAGCGTCAGGGTCTCGCCGTCGACGCCGCCGACCGCCACGTGGTCGAGCATGCCGACGAGGATCGGATCGGCCTGAGCCGCGCCGCGCAACCGGTCAACCGCCACCTCCCAGGCCGCTGCATCAAGCGCGACCGGGGCCGCCGCCGCGAGCCGCGGCTCGGGCGGTAGCTGTACCGCCAGCGCGGCGCCCGTCTGGATGACAGCGGCTGACGGCGACCGCGGCGCCTGGATCGGGAGAGCGCGCAGCCCGCGGCACTCGGGGCCCAGGTCCTTTGCCTGGGCCTCAGCTTTTGGGAGCGGCCCTCCGCCCTCCCCGCGAGTCAGCCGCCGCTCGAGCTCGGCGAGCCGCTGCAGCAGGCCCTCGAGCGGCGCCACGGGGTGCAGACGGCACATGCGGATGACGAGCATCTCGAGCTCGAGCCGCGGGAACGACGCCTGAACGAGCCGCTCGGCCGTCTCGACCGCCATCCGCAGGAGTCGGGCGACGTCCTCGGGGCTGGTCTGTGATGCGAGCGTCGCAAGCGCTCCCTGCTCGTCGGGGGACAGCTCGGTCGGGGCGTCGTCGCCTGCGACCTGCACCATCGCGAGATCGCGCAGGTGATGAACCAGATCAGCTGTGAATTTGCGGAGATCAACCCCAAAATCGAAGGCCTCGGTGATGATCCGGAGGCCCGCTCGGGCGTCGCGCGCGAAGGCGGCCGCGAGCAGGCGGTTGAGCCACGCGCGGTCGGCCACGCCGAGCACGGCCGAGACGGCCTCGAGCGTCGCCTCCTGCCCGCAGGCGCTGATGACGCGGTCGAGCAGCGACAGGGCGTCGCGCATCGAGCCCTCGCTCTCGCGCGCGACGAGGCGCAGGCCGGCCGGATCGATGCGCACACCTTCGGCCTCGAGGATCTCGCTGAGCCGCCCCACCATGATCGGCATCGGGATACGTTTGAAATCAAAGCGCTGGCAGCGCGACAGGATCGTCACCGGGAT
>SYAK01000450.1 GCA_005788935.1 Pseudomonadota bacterium | reverse complement strand
GACGACACCGCGGGCAACGACACCGCGGGCAACGACACCGCGGGCAACGACACCGCGGGCGACGACACCGCAGGCGCAGCTGTGACGGCGACGGCTGGCGCGGACTCGGGCGCAGGCTCGGGCGCGGCGGCAAACGCAGACTCGGGCGCAGGCTCGGGCGCGGCGGCGGGCTCGGGCGCGAACTGCGGCGGCAGCGCGAAGAGGGCGGGTGGCAGCTCAGGTTCGGCCGGGAGGGGAGCCTTCTGGACGGTGAGCCCGGAGATGGGGGGCGTCGCCTCGGCGGGCGGACGCTGGACTTCGGCGGGCGCGCGGGGAGACTCGACCGCCGACACCGGGCGGGGCGGCGGCGAACGCGGCGGGAGGACCTGGGTTGCCCCCCTGGCCAACGGCGACTCGGCGACTGGTGGCGCGGGCGGGGCCACGACACGCGTCGGCGGCAGCGGTGGCGCGGCTGGACGCGGCGCCTTCTCGATGGCGTCCACCATCGCGAGGCTGATGGCCCGCGTGGCCGCCTCGTCGTCGGCGCCCATCGGGCCATCGTCGATGGGCGGCGGCGGGGCTTCGTCGTCGTGGGTGAAGAAGGCGTCCCCGACAGGCGGCGGCGGCGGCTCGGCGAGGGACTGCATGTCCCCGATGTCGGCGGCCTGGGTCGGGAGACGCGCCCCACGCGGCTCGAGGTCGGGGCTCGAGATGGCGGGGTCGGCCATGAAGGCCCCCGTGATGCGCTGCGACGGATGCTGCTCGGACGGGCGCGTCAGACGAATCACGAAGTCGCCGATGTAGACCTTGTCCTCGAGCGTCAGCAGCTCGGGCGCGGTGATCCGGCGCCCGTTGACGTAAGTCCCGTTGGTCGAACGAAGATCGACCACGACGACCTTGTCGTGCTTGTCGACGAGGCGCGCATGACGCTTGGAGATGTTGTTGCGCGGCAGCACGATCTCGCAGGTCGCGGCGCGGCCGATGGTGACGTCCTCCTGGTCCATGATGAGCTGTCGCTCTTCCCCGTTCTTTTCGCGAATGGTCAACGCCAGCATCGGACCCTCTCCTCGTCATCCTCCGCGGGCTGGCCGTTCGCGCCCGACCCGCGGCGATATCAGCCCGAAGTTGTCACGCCTCGGAGGCCGGTTGTCAACCGTCGCCACGCGACCCACGGCAGCCATGGCCGCCCGTCGACTTGTTATGAACTGTAAATGCGGCGTCCGAGCCGCGTTGACCCGGGCCGCCGCTGCCTGCATGCTGCAAGTCATGCTGCGCGCGCCGCCACCGCCCGAAGGACCGCGGCCCCGCCACCGGGAACTCCGAGGCGTCCTCGATCGGGCCCTCGTCGCGACCTTGCGTGACGCTGTCGTCGCAGCTGCCGGCGATCTCGGGCTCGCGGGCGGCCTCGCCGCGGACGGGAGTGTGCGCGCGACCCCGGGCGCGGCGCTTGCGGGCACCGGCTGGGACGATCCGCGCTGGATCGCGCTCCAGCAGCGCGTCCTCGCAACCCCGGCGCTCGCATCCCTCCGCGACGCCCTGGCGTGGTCGGAGGCCCTGATGAGGCTGCTCGGCGCCAGACCGGAGGGCGGTCACGGCGACGTCGTTCGGCTGACCTGCCCTGGCCAGGCCTCGCTCGCCACCCGTCCGCACCAGGACGGCTTCTATGTCGGCCCCGCGGCCGACCTCTGGACCGTCTGGGTGCCCCTCGTCCCCTGCCCGCTGGTCCTCGGTCCGCTCGCGGTCCTGCGCGACCCGACAGCGGGCCTCCGCCCGCATCGGCCCGGCCCCCACGGCGTCCCCGAACTGACCGGACTCCCGACGCCCGACGAGGCCCCCGAGGTCTGGGAGCCCTTCCCGCTCGAGCCTGGCGACGCCCTCGCCGTCCGGCACGACGCCGTCCACGCCGCGTTGCCGAACCTCACCCCCGACCGCCTGCGCGTGTCGGTCGACCTCCGCTTCCGCGGGCACGTCGACTGCACCGAGGAGCCCGCCGCATGAAGGTCCTGCTCGTCCTGCCGCCGCTGCCGCAACGCATGGGTGCCCCTTATCTCGGTCAACAGTATATCGCGGCGTCCCTCATCGCCGCGGGTCATGACGTGACCTGCCTCGACATGGCCGCGCTCCGCTACACGGGCGGGGAGGCGCGCCTCCTCGACCTCGCGGGGCGCCTGGCTCCCGACGTCATCGGGATGACGCTCTTCACCTACAACGCGCTCGCGGGCTACCGCCTGCTGCCAGCCCTGCGCCCGCTGACACGCCTCCTCGTCGCGGGCGGCCCGCACCCGACCATCCTGCCCGACGAGGCCCTCGCGCACGGCTTCGACGTCGCGGTCTCGGGCGAGGGCGAGCGCGCCATCGTCGGGATCCTCGACGCTCTCGTCGGCGCGGGTGGACACGCCGAGCTCGCACGACCAGCCATCGCACGCCTTCCGGGCTGCCACGTCCGCGGACACGCCCCGAACCCGGGCGCCTTCCTCGACGACCTCGACGCCCTGCCCTTCCCACATCTCAGCTACCCGAGCTTCACCGCCACGGATTACGCCGCCCACGGGCAGATCGCGGCGGGCGGGATGATGACGAGCCGCGGCTGCCCGGCCCGATGCACCTTCTGTGCCAACTACGTCACCGGACGCGGCTACCGCTGGCGCTCAAGCGCCAACATCCTCGCCGAGATGGTCGCGCTCGCGCGCCACGCGGACATCACGAATTTCCCGTTCTGGGACGACGCCTTCACCGCCCGCCGCCCGCGCCTCTACGAGCTGTGCGAGGCCATCTCGGCCTCGGACGAGCTCGCGGGCGCGACCTGGACCTGCATCACGCCGGGCAACATGGTCGCGCCCTTCGATCTCGAGGTCATGCGCAAGGCGGGCTGCGTGGCCATCAACTTTGGGCTCGAGTCGGGCGACGCCGACATCCTGAAGGCCATCCGCAAGGGGCAGCGTCCCGAGCAGGTCCGGGCCTCGGTGCGCGCCGCGAAGGCGACGGGCATGACGACCATCGTGAACTTCATGTTCGGCTTCCCGGGCGAAGGGGTCGAGGCGCTGAAGCGCACCCTCGGGTTGATGGAGGACCTCGCACCCGACACCGATTTCTTCAACAACCGCGGGGTCCTCGTGCCGTTTCCGGGGACGGCGATCTTCGACGAACACGTCGGGACCTTCGCCTTTGACCGCTGGTGGCTGGATCCGGCCCGCGTCGGCGCCGAGCCCGATCTCTTCGCGCTCGGGGCCGATGGGGCGCAGCGCGCGCTCGAGCACGACCCGACCCTCGATCTCGACTTCTTCCGCTACCCGGACGATGTCCGCGACGCCATCGCCGCCTGTGTCCGCTTCAAGGCCCGTCACAACCAGGCGACCCTCGCGCGAATGGCGCGCGTCTGAACGAGGCCGCCGCCCGCGCCTTGCCACTCGCCGCGTTCGGACGTAAGCCTCAACCGGTGCACGGCGTGTCGACCTGACGCGACCGCCAGGTGCGTCGCCGATGCGTACGCGTCGCAATGCGCATGGCACAGACCATCGTGACAGGGGAACGCCCGTGAAATGGCTGATCGACCCGCTGAGGACCCTCCCGTTCTATAGCTCATTCGTCGGCTTCACGGGCGCGTGCGGCAGCGTCGCGGGGGCGTCGGCGCTGCTCGGCGACCGCAAGGGGCGGGTCTGGTGGCCGGCCTCGCAGCTTTGGGGCGCGGCGCTGACCCGGTCGGCTGGCGTCACGGACTTCATCGTCGAGGGGCTCGATCGCTTCGATGACGGGCAGCCCTACCTGCTGATGTGCAACCACGAGAGCCACCTCGACCCGCCGTCGATCATCCGGGCCTCACGCCGCCCGGTCGTCTTCCTGACGAAGGAAGAGCTGCGGCGGATCCCGGTCTTCGGCTGGTCGCTCTCGCAGATGGGTCACATCTTCATCGACCGAAAACACACCGACCGGGCCCGCGACAGCATCGAGACGGCCGCCGCGCGCGTTCGCGAGGGGCGATGCGTCCTCGTCTTTCCCGAGGGCACGCGCTCGCAGGGCGAGGACATGCTGCCGTTCAAGAAGGGCGGCTTCGTCCTCGCGGTGAAGTCGGGCGTGCCGATCGTCCCGCTCGGTATCGCGGGGACGCGCGCCATCTTCCCATCCCAGAGCCGCCTCATCCGCGGGCATGGCCCCGTGGCGCTGGTGGCTGGCGACCCCATCCCGACCGAGGGCTACACGCTCGAGACGAAGGAGGCGCTGATGGACGCCGTGCGCGACGCGATCGGGACGTTGCGCGAACGCGCCCGCGCCCTCGTGGCCGAGCGCTCCTGAGCGATGCTGCCCTTTTCGCTGCGCCAGCTCACCTATGTCGTGGCGGTGGCCGACGCGGGGCATTTCGGGCGGGCGGCCGAGCATTGCGGCGTCTCGCAGCCATCGCTGTCGGCTCAGGTCGCCCTCGTCGAGGACCTGCTCGGGCGGGCAATCTTCGAGCGGACGCGGCGCGGGACCCGCGTCGTGCGGACCGCCGAGCCGTTTGTCGCGGCGGCGCGACGCCTGCTCGCGGACGCCGAGGGCCTCGCACGGCTCGGGCGGGGGCAGGACCCGTTCACGGGGGAGGTGCGGCTCGGGGTCATCCCGACGGTGGCGCCCTGGGTGCTGCCCGCGGTCTCGACGCCGATGCGTGCCCGATGGCCCGCGCTCTCACCCATCTGGCGCGAGGACCAGACGGCCCACCTCGTGGCACAGGTTGACAGCGGCGCGCTCGACGGGGCCTTCCTGGCGCTCGAGGCGGGTCTCGCGGACCTCGAGGTGACGCCAGTCCTGCGAGAGCCGTTCGTGGTCGCGGTCGGGACGAGCCACCCGCTCGCGACGGCCCACGCCGTGCCTGACGTCGCGACCCTCGGCGACGAGGCGCTGCTCGTCCTCGCCGAAGGCCACTGCCTCGGCGATCAGGTGCTCGCCGCGTGCGGCCGCCCGGGCGCCCGTGACGCGTGGCGCGCGACGAGCCTCGTGACGCTGCTCGAGCTCGTCGCCGCGGGGCACGGCGTGACCCTCCTGCCAGCCCTGGCGGCACCCGCAGCGGCCCGTCACCCCGGCCTGCGCGTGCTCCCGCTCGCTGACGCCTCACCTGGCCGGACGCTCGGCTTCGTGACGCGCCTGGGGTCGCCCTTTCGAGCCACGGTGGCCGGACTCGGGACGCTGTTCGGCGACGTGCTCGGGGGGCTGATGACCGACATCATGGTCGCCAGTAACGAACACCCGGAATCCGGGACGCGTCGAGCGCGGCCCTGACGTCGACAAGAACGCCGCGCGGCCGCAAGCGGGTCGCGAGCGAGGCGGGGTCGTCGCGCCACTGCACGTGCGGGGCCGCGAGGATCAGCGCGTCGAGATCCCCGACCTGCGCTTCGGGTGACAATGTCAGCCCCAGCGCTTGCGCGGCGGCCTCGGGGGCGACGTGCGGGTCGACGACGACCACCTCGGCCCGAGCGGCCACCAGCGTCTGCACGAGCGGCGCCGCGCCGCTGTTGCGCAAATCGGCAACATCCTCCTTGTAACTGACACCGAAGACCCCGACCCGCGGCGGGCGCCCAACGCCGGCGTCCGCCACGAGCGCGAGCGTGCGCGCGGCGATGAAGGCTGGCATCGCGTCGTTGTGGGCGCGCGCCGCCGTGACGAGCGTCGGATCGACACCGGCGGCGGCCATGGCCTGCGCGAGGTACCAGGGGTCGACGCCGATGCAGTGACCACCGACGAGGCCGGGTGAGAACGGCGCGAAGTTCCACTTGGTGCGCGCGAGGCGCATCACCTCGCCACCTGGCAGGGCGAGGGCGTCGGCGAGGCGCGCGGTCTGGTTCACGAGCGCGATGTTGACATCGCGCTGCGCGTTCTCGAGGAGCTTGGCGAGCTCGGCGGCGGCGGTGGATGGGCTCTCGACGACAGGCGCCCGAAGGACCTCGGTGT
>SYAK01000449.1 GCA_005788935.1 Pseudomonadota bacterium | reverse complement strand
GTATGCCGCCCGCGCTGGGACGGCCTCAGTCCGCTACGGCGAGCTGGACCGGATCGCATGGCACCGCCACAACACCGAGGAGACCCTGCAGGAGGTCGCGCAGAAGGAGCCAAACGCGTGGGGCCTTTACGACATGCTCGGCAACGCGGCGGAGTGGACGCACGATTGGCACGCCTCCGTTCCCGAAGGCCCGATCGATCCGGCCGGACCTGAAACCGGAGATGAACGCGTGGTCCGCGGCTGTGGGGTAAACTGCAGCGGAATTGGAATCCGGGCGGCAGCCAGAACCAGTTTTGAGCCCGACGAAGAGCGAGGCTGGCTCGGGTTCAGACTCGTGCGTTCCATACCCTGACCCACGCGCGGGTCGTGGCCGCGGACAATTGAGAGGCCTGGCCGTCGCGGTCTCAGGCGCCCGGGATCGTCACGCGCAGGATCACGGCCGGGCAAGGCCCCAACGAGGCGGTCGCGCGCAGCTGGTGGAGCAGGGCCGTCACGAGAGCGGGAGCGACGTCCGGGTCGGGTGCTAGCGCGAGCCGCCCAGCGTCGGCCGCAGCCGACCGGAGCTGCAGCGTCACGCCGGCGGGGTGCGCCTCAAGCGAGGCTTCGAGCCCCTGCGCGCCGCCCTCGTCACAGCCTGCCAGGGTCAGCAGCTCGGTCACGAGCAGGCCAGCGGGCACCGCCTGGTCGAGCGGCAGCGTCACCGTGCCCGGAGGGGTCGGCAGGACGGTGGCGCCTGGGGCCACGGCGTTCACCAGGGCCGCGAAGTAGTCGCTCAGGTCGATGGCGTTGAAGTCGGGGTGGGCGTAGAGCTGCTGGTGCACCATCGACATCGAGCGGACGCGCCACGTCATGTGCTGCAGCGCCGTGCGCCCCTGTGCGTCAAGGCCGTCCATCTCGGCCGCGAGGAGGCTCGTGACAAGCTGGAGATTGTTGTTCACCCGGTGGTGGACCTCGCGCAGCAACGCCTCTCGTTCGCGCAGCAGTGCGTCCTTCTCGGACAGCAGTCGGACACGGGCCGACAGCTCCTGCTCGAGCGACACGGCGGTCGCGTAGCTGCGCAGGAGCCCGGTCACGCTCGCGCGCATCCGGGCCGCTCGGAGATCGGCCTTCGGCCAGTAGTCGCTGATCAGATAATCCTCGACGACCTGACTCTCGGGGCAGGCGCCGGGCTCGCCAGTCCTCACGACCACCTGCGTCAGCCGGTGCCGCGCGTCGCCCCGGAGGTGGCGGATGAGCTCGAGCCCCGCGAGCTGCGTCTCCATCACGACGTCGACGATCGCGAGCGCAAAGACCTCTTCGGCGAGTCGCTCGCGGGCCTCTGCGGCCGAGCGAGCGGTCACGAGGTGCAGGCGGCGACCCTCGACAGCGACCCGCTCGAGGACGAGGCGCGTGACGTCGAGGACCCCCGCGTCATCGTCGACGACGAGCACCGACCAGGCCGGCTGCGTGGCTGCTGCGACCCCCATTTCAGACCTCGCGCCCGTCTCCCGGACTTTCGGCGCGCCCGAGGACCAGCGTCCAGCGCGTGCCAGCCCCCTCTGCGGTGTCGAGGAGCAGCGCCCCGCCGAGCTCGGCCTCCGTCACGTGCCGCGAGACGAAGAGCCCGAGCCCGCCATGCCCGGCCGCACGGCGCGTCGTGTAGAAGGGCTCGGTGCAGCGCTGCGCCACCTCGGACGACATGCCACGGCCGGTGTCCGCGACCAGCACCTCGACCTTGTCCGGGTGCAGCGGCGAGCTGCGCACGGTGAGGCGCACCTCGCCGCCGTCGTCGCCGTAGGCGTGTGCCGCTGCGTTCAGGACAAGGTTCTCGAGGACCTGCGTCAGACGGTTCGGGGCGCAGCGGACCGTCGCGCCGGCGTCTTCGACGACCACCGAGACATGGGCCTTGCGGTTTGCGAGCTCAGGCGCGAGCCCCCCGATGAGGGCGTCGATGTGGTGCGCGAGCGCGACGCGGGTCACGTCGTCCCGCTCTTGCTCGATGACGAGGGCGCGGAAATTGCGGACCTGGTCGGCGGCGCGGCCGAGGTTCGAGCGCAGCAGACGGAGCGCCCCCCCGACCTGGTCGGCGTCGGCCCGCGCAAGGCCGCCCTCGAGGGCCTCGGAGAGCAGGCTCTCGGCGGTCCGCGCGACGCCGAGCGGCGTGTTCAGCTCGTGGGCGAGTCCAGCCGCGGTCGCGAGCAGCGCCCGATGGCGTTGGTGCTCGCTCTCGCGCAGCGCGCTGTCGTAGCGATGGCGCTCGACGGCGATCGCGGCGAGGTGGACGTAATGGTCGACGAGCGCGAGGTCGGCGTCGGACGGGGCGCGCGTATCCGGGTAGTACATGCCGAAGACACCGAGGAGGGTCCCGTCAGCCGGGCTGATGAGCGGGGTCGACCACGCCGAGCGGATGTTGTGCTGGGCGGCGAACTCCTTGAATGCAGCCCAGAGCGGGTCGAGCTGCACGTCGAAGCTGACCACGCGGTCACGCCTGAAGGCGGCCGTCCCGCAGCTGCCAGCGGCCGGGCCCGGCTGGAGGCCATCGACGGCGTTGGCGAAGGCATCTGGCAGCGTGTGATGACCGCCGCGGCGGAGGCGCCCTGTGGAGGGCTCGTAGTACAGGATCGACGCCAGCATCTCGGGAGTCGTCTCCTCCGAATAGCGCGCCACGGCGGTGAGAACCTCGCGCAACGAGGCGCCGCGGGCGATCTGGGCGAGGACCTCGCGTTGGCCACTGAGGATGGAGTCGTTGCGGCTGGTCGTGGAGTTCATGGCGGCGTCTACCTTGGGGGGGACAGGTCACGGCCGCCAGGGGGGCGGCCCCGGGAGACTGGCACGGACCCGTTGACGCGTCGAGGGCGAGTCGTTCGCTTCAGCGTCAGATCAGACGCGGAGAACCTCCCTGCGTGTCGCAACGTCGCAGCTTGCCCCTGAACGCTCACGACCTGGCGGCCCGCGGTCAGGTGCGCGATGGTCCAGGAACGTCACGAGCCCTTGCGCGTGTCAGTCAGGCTGCTTAGGATGTGCGGAGCAGTCACGCCATCGCCCACCGGTCTCCCGAAGGTCATCGCCGATGTCGCGTCCCGTCCGAATCCCCGGCCTCCCGGCCTCGACCGTCGAACTCTTCGCGCAGCTCCAGCAGGAAGACCTGCTGCCGGTGCCGACGCTGAGGGCTGGCGTCGAGGCCTACCGACAGAACATCGCCACCCAGGCCAGCCGCGGCGTGCCTGCCAACGCTCAGCTCGGCGACGCCATCGCGCTCGCGTTGACGCGCCTCATCGACCGCATCAACGACCTCACCGAAGCGCCCGCGTTGCGCCTCATCCAGGCCGCGGTGCGCTACTTCATCATCCAGGACGAGGGCTACGGCAGCGACTTCGCGTCGATGCAAGGCCTCGAAGACGACGCCCGCGTCGTCAACGCCGTGTTGCGCTATTACGGACGCGATGACCTGTGTGTCGACGTCCCCGAGCCCGCGCCAGCACCTGACCCCGCGGCGACGGCTCCTCGGCGACTGTTCGCGATGCCGCCTCCGCGCCGTTGAGGGTGGTCAGCGGGACGCCGAGGCCGCGCGCCCGCAACACCGTCGGCCCTGTAGAGGCCTCCCCATCGCGAGAGGCCGGCTCGGGTCACACCGCGTAGAAGCTCAGCTGGACAGCGCCTGCCACCGCGCCAAGGACCGCGCCCGCGAGGATGAGCTTCCACTCGTCCTGCTTGAAGGCGGGCCGCAGCACGTTCTCGTAGGCTTCGGAGTCCATGACGGCCATGCGCTCGGCGAGCGTCTTCCGGATCTTCTCGGACTTCGAGACAAACTGGTGGACCAGACCGCCCTGGCGGAACATTTCGCCCTCGACGTCGCGCAAGACCTCGCTGCGGATCCCGGCCACGATCTCGGGCTTCATGAACATCATCGCCATCGGATGCTTCTCGTAGCGCGCGATGAGCTCGTCGGCCTTCGACCCGACAAGGGCGAGCAGCCGCTGCCGCGACCCGCCCTCGCTCAGCTCGCGGAACAGGTTCTCGTTGCTGAACACGCGCGCGCTGACGACCTCGGCGAACTCGACCGCGATTTCGCGCTGGCGCCGATGGAAGAGGCCCTGAATCGAAAAGCCGAGGATGCGCCGCGGCGTCTTCGGATCGAAGACGAGGACGAGCGCGAGCCAGTTCGTGATGTAGCCGACGAGCGCGCCGAAGAACGGGAGCACCCACGCCTCCGGGTACCACAGCCAGAAGAGAAGCTGCGGCACGCCGAAGATGACGCCGAAGTAGAGCCCGGAGAGCTCGATGAACTTGAATTCCTTCTCGCCGACGCGCAAGAACGTGTCATTCATCAGCGACTTGTCGCGCTCGACCGCGTCGGTCACGATGCGCTGCACGTCGATCAGCTGTTCGACGTCGGCCGCGGCGCTCTTGAAGACGTCGACCGAGAGTGCCGTCACCTCCTTCTCGGCCGCGTCGAAGACCTGGTCCTTGATGCTCGGCGCCAGCGCGTTCCACATCTGCGGGAACTGCTCGGAGGCCTTGCGCTCGATGGAGTCGCGGATGAGGGCCCGCATGCGCGCCGACTCCCCCTTCACCAGGGCCTCGGCGTCAAAGTCGTCGAACAGTTCGGGGATGCGCAGCAGCTGCGTCGTCACGAGCTGCAGCCCCGTCTGAGCGAGCCGCACCGCGTTGGCAGGCACAATGCCCTGCCACCCGAGGTACGGCTTGATCCCGATGAACTCGACCGGCTTGAACATCATGACGATGGCGAGCCAGTTCGTGAACCAGCCGATAACGCCGGCGAGGAGCGGGACGGTGAGCTGCCAATAGTCCTTCGCCAATTGGTCGGCGAGCTGGTCGAACATGGGGGGTCCTGGCGTCTGTGGGGCGGGCAACGAGGGGTGGGCGAGTCTGACACCGATCACATCGGAATTTCAAGCCGGACCGCGTGCGCCTCCGTGCACATCCGGACCGCATGCGGGCCCACCGGCGTGACCTGACGCAGCGTCAACTCATCGGGCCATGCCCGGGACGTCACGGGCCCTTCGGTGAACCACGGGTCGCGCACCTCGTGCTTGTGCCCGCGTCGCCGGTCGGGCATGGGCTCCCCATGCAGGCGCCTGCCCCTCGATTCCTGACGCCCGGCGTCCGCGACATGCTGCTCGCGAGCCTCCTGTTCGCCTGCATGAGCCTGCTGGTCAAGGTGGTCACGACGCGGCTGCCCCCGTCGCACGCGATGTTCGCCCGCTCGGTCCTCGGCCTCGTCCTCAGCTGGCTCATCCTGAAGCGGGCCGGGCTGCCACTTCGGGGTTCGCGACCGGGCCTGCTGATCCTGCGCGGGGCGGTTGGCTTCTCGGCGCTCATCTGCAGCTTTCACGCCCTCGCCGTCACGCCGCTCGGCGATGCGGTCGTGATCTTTCAGACCCAGCCCGTGTGGACAGCCCTCCTTGCGGCTATCTTCCTGCGCGAGCGGGCCTCGCCTCGGCTCTTCCTCGGGTGCGCGGTCGCGCTCGCGGGCGTCGCGCTTGTCGCGAGGCCGGTGTGGCTCTTCGGGCTCCCCGTGGCAGGGGCGGCGGTCCAGGGGGACGGGCTCGGTCCGATGCTCGCGGCGGCGTCGGCCATCCTGTCGGCCATCGCGTACGTCATCGTCCGCGCGCTGCGTCAGTCGGACTCCCCGCTGACGGTGGTCTTCTGGTTCGCGGTGGTCGCGACGCCGGCCAGCCTGCCCGGCGTGCTCGCGAACCCGGTGATGCCGGAAGGCGTGGAGTGGTTGCTGCTGCTCGCCATCGGGCTCGCCGTCCAGGGGGCACAGATGCTGATGACCCGCGCGCTTCACCGAGAGCCGGCGGGCCGGGTGTCCGCAGGAAGCTACGTTCAGCTTGCATTTTCGTACGTCATCGGCTTGGTGGTCCTCGGCGAGGTGCCTACGGCGACGTCGCTGGCGGGAGCCGCCTGCACGGTCGTCGGGGCTGTCATCGCGACGTGGCAGCCGCGCCCTGCGGCCGCCTGAGCCCGGGGTTTTGCCCGCAGGCCTCCGCGTGCGAGTTTCGCTTGACACGTTCGGCACCCTCGCTTACCTGTCGGGCACTCGAACCGGGCGATTAACTCAGCGGTAGAGTGCTTCCTTCACACGGAAGAAGTCGCGTGTTCAAATCACGCATCGCCCACCAGCTCTCCGTGAGGGAGCCACCGACCGGTGGTTCCCTTTTTGTTTTGGTCCGCCGATTGTCCTCCCGACTTCACCAAGGATTCCTCATGCGCCGCATCGCCGCCCTTGCCGCCGCCTTCAGCCTCTTCCACGCCGCCTGTGACGGCGACACCGCCGCGACCAAGACGCCCGACACGGTCACGCCCGCCGAGGACGTGGCCACGCCCGGGGGTGACGTCGAGGCGCCTGGCTGCGCGGTGGAGTGCTTCTTCAACGTCGAGTGCGCCGACAACGAGCGCTGCGCTGAGACCGAGGGGCAGGCCTATGGCTGCTGCGAGGTCGGCGCGCGCGGCACGAGTGACACCGCCGCGAGCTGCGCCTCGGGCGCGGAGTGCGCGAGCGGTGTCTGCATCGAGGTGACCACCGACAGCAGCGTCTGCTCGGTCCCGTGCACTGGCGACGGAACGTGTCCTGCGGCCCTGCCGAAGTGCAACACCTTCTTCGGCGCCTGCATCCCGGCCGAGTGACGCCGCGGCCCGGCCTGACCGCTTCGTTGGGACGCGTCAGGCCGCGGCCAGGCCGTTGTGCCGCAGCAGCGCCTGTGGGTCCGGATCCCGCCCACGGAAGCGCCTGAAGACCTCATCGGGCGCCACGCTGCCGCCAAGCGCGAGGACCGTCTCGCGAAAGCGCTGCCCGGTGGCCCGGACCGCCTGCGGGTCGTCGAGGCCGGCCTCCTCGAAGGCCGCGAAGGCGTCGGCGG
>SYAK01000448.1 GCA_005788935.1 Pseudomonadota bacterium | reverse complement strand
GAGGCCTCCGTGAGCGTCAGGCGGAGTCCTCGAAGCGCCGCCTCCGGGGCGGGCTCATGGCGGGCAAGACTGGCCGCGAGGGCGCGGGCCCGCGGCAGCTCCTCGGGCAGGAGCCGGAAGAGCTCGAAGAGGCTCGCAGCCTCGGCGGGCGCGCGCGCCGCGTCGGGCAAGGTCAGGATCGCGGCCGCAACGGCGCGGCGGTCGGCATCCGGGGTCTGCTCCCAGACCCGCCCGGGCTCGACGAGCGGGAGCTGGTCGGGGGCTGGCGGGGGCAGCGTGAAGCCGCGCTCGGCGAGGCGGGCGACCGCCGCCGCGAGCTCTGGGTCGCCCGGGACCTGCTGCAGGAGGCTGCGTGCGAAACGGCTGAGCAGGCGTGGAATCTCGACGGCATCGACCGCATGACGCGGGTCCGGATCGGCGAGGGCCGCGCGGAGCTGCGCGCAGAAGGCAGCGAGGTGTTCGGCGGGGCCGATCGCGAGCGGGCGTGGCATCGGAGGCTCTCCGGCGTGGGCTGCGGGGCGCGTTGTCAGGCGCGCCGGAGGGTCAGCGGGCGGGCGGCGACCACGACGGCGGCCGCGTCGGGGAAGAGATCGGCCGCGGGTGGCAGCACGAGGCGCAGCGTCGCACCCTCGGGCGTCAGAAAGCCGAGCTCCTCGCCACCGAGGCCAAGCGCCGCGAGCGCGAGCGCGACGGAACCGGGCGTGGGTACCGCCTCGGCACCCTCGAGTCGCCAGCCAGACCCTTGCAGTTCCAACGGGTCGGTCGGCCGCGCGAGCGTCCCGAGGAGGGCGCCACGCCCGTCCGGGAGCGACATCACGAGGGTCGCTGGCGTCTCGATATCGCGGGCCCGCGCGGCCTCGAGGACGAGCTCGAAGACGCCGCGGTCACCGGGCTCGATCGCCCGCAGCGACTCACCCGGGACCCCGAAGGCCGCGTGGAGGGCCCGCGCAATGGCCCCGGGCGTTGGAGCGGCGGCGCCTGCCGCGCTGCAGTTCAGGGTGAGCGTCGTGACGGCCGCGCCGCTTGCGTCGGAACGCGTGTTCATGCGACCTCCACCTCGATGGGCGGGGCATCGGAGGCCACGGCAGGCGCGTCATTCGGCGCGTCATTTGGCGCGTCGATAGCGGCTTCGATGGCGGCTTCGACCGAAGCGTCGTCGGCCCCGGGGCGGGCGATGAGGACGAGCGGACCGACGACGACGTACAGCCGCCGGTCGCCCTCGTCGTGAGCCTCGACGCGGCCCATGAAGCGCTTGCCGTTGCGACCGAGGCGCGCGGGCTCGAGACCCTCGGGCAGCAACGTGGCCGAGACGCGCAGATTGGCATGGAAGCGGTCGCCAGCTTCGTTGAACCGCTTGCCGACGAGGCGCTTGCGACGTCCGTCCCAAAGCACCCGGATCTCGATGGGCTCTGCCGCGCCGATGCCGAAGTCACCCTCGACGAGGCGGGGGTCGACCGCTGGCAGCGCGTCCTCGGCTGCGGCGTCTGTGTCAGCCGCGGGTGCAGTCTCGGCCTTTGGCGCCGCCTTGTCCCGGACGGCCTTGCCACCCTTCGCCTCGGCCCTCGGTGCGGGCTCGACCTCGGCTGGGGTCACGCGGACCTGCGCGCGGTCGGCGACCCAATAGATGCGAAGCGCCCCCTTCTGCTCGTCGCGCGTCGCGTCCTGGCCACGCAGCGGCGCCTCGACGGTGTCGCCCTTCTTCAGGTCGCGGGCGTGGGTGCCCGCGGGCAGGTCGTCGTCGCGGACCATCGTCCGAAGGTGGCGATGCTCGTAGATCTCCGGGGCCTGCGCCCCGACGAGTTCGGCGAGCGCGTAGGACGGACTCGTGTAAATCACGCGCAGTATCAACGCCTTGCCGCTCCCGACCCCGACCTTCTCCTCGAAGGCGAGGAGGGCACGTCGGTGGGCCTCGCGCAGCTTGGGGTCACCGCGGAGCCGGCCAGTGAGCGCACCGACCTCCCTGGCGACGGGGCCACGCGCGCCCTGCAGGCCGCGCAGGAGACCGTCCGCGAGCTCGGGGTCGCCGCCCTGGTCGAGGACCGCCCGAGCCGCCGCGACACGCACCTCGGCGGGCACGCGATCGCCGCGGACGAGCGCCCCGAGCCGTGACAGCGCCTCGTCACCGAGCGGCGCGGCGAGCTCGAGGGCGAGCAGCCACGTCGCCTCGCGCTGACGGCACTCGCGCACGTCGAGGACGCGCTCGGCGAGGACGCGGAAGGCCCGCTCGCTGCTGAAGACGCCGGTAATCGCATGCATGAAGCGCGCCAACTCGTCTGGCGACAGCTTGCTCCAGGCCGCGGGCGGGGCCGCGTCGAGGACCCGGTCGGCGATGGCCGACTCGAACGGCGGGGCCAACCCGTCGCGGACATTGACAGCCCAGCGGTCGAAGAGGCGACGCGCCGAGGCGGCGTGCTTCGGGTCGGAGAGCAGCGTCTTTTCAGCCAGTTCCAGCAACGCCCGTTCGTCGCCAATCGCGTCGAGCAGCAGGGCCCGCACCTCGTCCCAACGCGCGTCCGGCTCCCGCCGGTCGAGTCCGAGCAGCTTCATGAGGTCGCGTGCAAGGTCCGCGTCAAGCATGCGCGCCTTGTGCAAGGCCTTCAGCAGGCCCCGGGTCCGCTCGGGGGTCGCGAGCCGCTCGCTCACATCGAGTTCGAGCAGCGCACGCGCCTCGGTCCGCAGGTCTGGCCCGCCGACGCCGAGTCGCGCCCGGAGCGCCACGAGATCGACGAGCAGGTCGCGCTGGGAGCGCGCGAGGCCGAAGCGCCGACCAAAGTCGTCGAGCAGCCCGCGGGCCGCCGACAAGGCGGGGAGCGCCGAGGAGGCCCTCGGGTGTCTCGAGGTGGGAGACTTGAGATTATTGTTATTACTCTGATTCTTATAATTGTGATCATTATTATGAGTATTGCTATTTTTCTGATTGTTATTACCCTGATTATTATTAGTGTGGTTGTT
>SYAK01000447.1 GCA_005788935.1 Pseudomonadota bacterium | reverse complement strand
GCCGAGCAGGACCTGGGCGGCCGCGAGCGTCCTGCGCGCCGTCGTGACGCCAGCTGCGGCCCCGGCCGGATCGGGCGTCGCGACCACCCACCGCCGCAGCGCCGCTCGCAGCGGGTTCGCATCAGCGGGCGCCCGTCGCAGGGCCAGCTGGCCAAGCGCCACGGCACGCGCGGTCGTCAGGTCGGCCTCGGGGGCGGGCATGGCGTTCAGCACGGGGGGCGCTATCCCCGCCACACACCGGCTCAATCCCAGCAGCACGAGCCGCGCGGCCCGGTCGATGGGGGTCAGCTGCAGCGGGCCGTCACCCGACAACGGCAGGTGCCTCAGCGGCAGGTTGAGGAGCGCATGCAGCGCGTCGAGCGGCCCCGCGTCGAGCGGCACGCCCACGAGCGCCCCAGCCTCCGCGGGCCCGAGCGTCCCGAGACGGACCACGAGTTGCCGCGTGCTCGCGTCGCCCTCGCGACGGCGCGCGAGGAAGAGCGCCTCGCCGATGCCCGCCGCATAGCCGCGAATCGAAGGGAATCCCAGTGTTCTGGCCCGCGTGAAGGCCGCCGCGCGCCGGTCGGCCACGGCGCCATCGAGCCCGCGCACGAGGCGGATGGTCTCGATCTCCGGGTTGAAATGCCTTGGCGCGTCCGCCTCGGCGATAGGGCGCCCGCCTGCCGCTGCGTCACTGATGGCACCGGCGTCCGAGACCAGCACGACCGCAGCCGACGGGAATCGGCGTTGCACGACCCGCGGGTGCCGCACCTCGCGCGCGAGGGCGATGGCCGGGTCCCCATCGGGTCTCCGGCTCCGCGCCGCGATGATGACCGCCCCACACTCGGCCGCGAGTGCGGAAGCCGCGGTCTCGCCGAGCCCGAGATCGTCCTTGGCGGGCGCGCCCTCGTGGACGAAGACCCGCCCCGCGAGCGCCGTATCCGGGTGCGGGCCGAAGCGGTCACGCAACGGTCGGGCCAGCGCCGCATGGCGACAGAAGGCCCGGAAGCGCCGCACCGCCGCCGGGCCGCGCCGTCGCCGCGCAAACAGCAGGTGTATCGCCGCGACGGGCCAGTCCTCCGTCAGCAGCGTCACGAGGAGCGCCCGCGCGAGGTCCGTCTCGGCGCCCGTCAACAGCAGCGATACCCCCGACAGGGGGCGCTGGAGCTCGGAGAGTTGTAGCGGCAAGGACACGGAGCCTCCTCGGGGATTTCATCCCTCGACGACGGGCCACCCATGTTCCTCTGCGATGCGTCGCAAACGCCAATCGGGATGCACGGCCGTCGGCCGGCCAACCTGGGACATCCACAGCGCGTCGTGCGCCTCCGCGCCGTAGGCCTCCGAAGCGGCGAGGTCGACATCGTGCCGCGCAGCGAACGCGCGGGCCCAGGCGCCGTCAAGGCGCGCTGCCGATGGTTCCTCAAGCCGCCCGGTGACCTCGTCGTCACGGATCTCGAGCGCACTGCAGATGACGTGATCGGCGCCCATTTGCACCAGCAAAGGTTCCATGATGAGCGCGGGAACGGATGACACGAAGACGAGGGTCTGGCCGCGCCGCCGCGCGTCTTCGACAAGGCGGAGGCCAGCGGGTCTGAGACGCGGTGCGAGCTGGGTCTCGCGATACTCCGCGGCGAGCATCATGAGGCGGTCGACCGACATCCCTCGCAGGTTCGACCACGCGAGCCTGTCCGAGGTCGGCCCGCCGCCGAGCGGATGGATGGCCGCGGTCAACTTCGCCGCGAGCACCCCGCCAAGTCGCGTCAGGCGCTTGTCGAGGCTGTCCTGGTTCAACGCGAACCAGGCGGCCTCACTCACGGGAGGGCGCCCGAAGATCGGCCCCTCCACCCTGAAGATCGACGCGCTTTTCATGTCGGGGACTCTGTCGGCACTCGCTGTTCCTTACTCACCGCGGCGCAGACACTAGCGCAACCCGCGCCCGAGCGCCAGCCGTCTTTCGCGAAGGGCCCACGGCGTCAGGCGTTCAGCGCGAAGAACCAGCCGTCCGTCGTCCCGACGTAGATGCGCCGCCCATGCAGGACCGGCGTCGAGTGGATGCGCCCGCCGAGCTCGATCTGCCAGAGCGGCGTGCCATCCTTGGCGTCGAAGCCCCGCAGCCAACCCTTCATGTCGCCGACCACCAGCACCCCGCCGAGCAACGCTGGCGAGCTCCACGACCCGCCCTTCACCGTCCGCGCCCACAGCACACTCCCCGTCTCCGCGTCGAGGCAGTCGAGGTCGCCGCGCGCCGAGCAGGCATACACCTTCCCGCGCGACACGGCCGGCGTCCCCCAATAGCCGCCATCACCCCGGTGTCGCCAGAGCGGCGCCCCATCCTTGCGCGCGAACGCCATGATGTACGGGTGCCGGTCCTCGGCCGCGATGAAGACGCGCGGCCCCGCCACGACCGGCGACGCGTCCGTGTCATCCCCTGTCTTCGCCATCCAGCGCCTGCTGCCGTCGGTCGCCGAGACACTCCAGAGGCGCCCGTCGTAGGTCGCGCAATAGACCTCGTCTCCCACCACCGCCGGGCTCGTCTCGCACCCGTAGGACCCCGGCGTCGGCCCCTTCGCGCGCCCGCCGACGAAGGTCTTCCAGAGGACCTCGCCGCCTTCGGGCTCGAGGCACCGCAGGTAGCCGTTCTCGCCGCCGATGAACAGCCGGCCTCCCGCCACCACGGGCGACGAGTCGAGATCCGCGCCGGTGTCGAGGCGCCACACGACCCGCCCGTCGCGCGCGTCGAGGCAGCGCAGGTGGTTGTCGACGTTGCCGATGTAGATGCGGTTGTTCCAAAGGCATCCGCTGCCCTTGAACTGCCGCGGCGCGTCGAAGCGCCACTTCACCTCGCCCGTGTCGGCCTCGAAGCAGTACAGGCCGCGCCCCTGGCTGCCGACCCAGACGTGCCCGGCATACACCATGCACTGCCCGGTCCAGCCGGTCCCGCGCCACACGAAAGGCTTGCCGTAATAGAGCGACGGGAAGTCCCGCATCCGGTGCTTCCACGCCACCTTCGGCATCTTTCGCGGGCCCCGCCCGACGCCGTATTGGGTATGCGCCGGGTTGCCGCGGAACATCAGCATCGCGTCGGGGGCGGTCGACGCGTCCCCGTGCGGCCACGCCGGAAGCTCCACTCGCCCGCCGATCAGCTCGGCTGGCCGGTCGAGCCCCTCGCGTCCGCCCCGGGTTGCGCGTTCGGTCGCTGTCCGCTTGGCGCGCTTTGCCGCCGCTGGCCCTTCGAGGGCCACGAGCGCCGCCGCACCTGCGACCCACCCGAGAAACGTCCGCCTGTCGAGGTCCATGCGCCGCGCCGCCTGCCGTGAGCCGTCAAGCCCCGCAACGACCGGGGCTCAGGCGGTTCTAGGCCGGGAACGGCGCGCGCGCCAAAAATCAGTCGAGCTTCCGCGCGTTGCGCAGCTGCTCCATCGTCCGCTTGTACTCGACGTCGAAGTCCTGCGTCCCTTCCTGCAGGTTCTTGATGCGCGAGCGCACCTGCTTGTCGAGGTCGCTCTCCACGGACAGCTCGCGCTTCAGCACGGGGGCCGCGTGGGCGCGCAGCTCGTGGTCCTCGCCGAAGACCTCGTCGACGTGGCGGCTCTGCATGAGCAGCTCGACGATCTGGTCGCAGAGCCACTGGATGCCGTCGTCGTTCAGCCCGAAGCCGGCCTCCTGCGCGAGCTTCTGCTTCATCTTGAACGTCTGCGAGTAATCGAGCTGACGGTTCGCGACGAGGTCGCGCGCCTTCTCGGCGAGCTCGGCGTCCATCCGCCGGTACTCCTTCAGGACGCTCTCGACGTCAAGCTCGACCTCGCTCCGATTTTCCTGCGAGACCTCGATCATCTCGCCCTTCACGAGGGCGTCGACGACGTTGCGGGCGATCGTGGAAATCCGCTCTTTGAGAATGCGCATCGGTCTTTCCTTTTGAAGAGGCCTGTGGCTGCGAGCCGCCTCGGGGCCGCGCTCGCTAGCACGCCTCGCCCCCGCTGCCTAGCGGATAAGCAATCATCGTGCCAAGTGGCCCGACCCGACGCGCAGCAAGCGCACCGGGCCCGGGTTCGAAACCGCGAACGGTCCGTCCAGCGGCGCGAGATGTCAGCCGAGGCGCGCGACGACCGCCTCGGTGAAGGCCGCCGTCGTCAGCGTCCCAGCGGCGCCCTTTGCACGCAGCCCGTCGCCGAGCGTCCGCGCGATAGCCCCGTCGATCCGGTCGGCCGCCGCGCCCTCGCCGAGGTGGCGCAAGAGCGCCGAGCCCGCGCGGAAGAAGGGCAGGGGGCACGCCCCGTCGGTACCCTCGGAGGCGACGTCGAGCCCGTGGATGGCCTCGAAGACCTTGACCGCCCCGTCGCCCTCGAGGACCCCGTGGACGTGGGCGATGCCGCCAACGAGCCCGGCCCCGAGGTCGCTCATGAGGTCGCCGAACAGATTCTGTGCCACGAGCACCTGGAACTGCTCGGGTTTCCGCACGAGCTGCATGCAGGCGTTGTCGGCGATCATCGCGTCGAACGCGATGTCGGGGAACTCCGCCGCGATCTCCTTGCCGACCGACAGGAAGAGGCCGTCCGCCTTCTTCATGATGTTGGCCTTGTGAAGCAGCGTCAGTTTCGTCCGCCCCTCGCGCCGCGCGACCGCGAAGGCGTGCCGCACGATGCGCTCGCAGGCCCGCCGCGTCGTGACCTTGATACCCTGGATGATGCCAGGTGCGATCTTGTGCTCGATGCCGGCGTAGACGTCCTCGGTCGCCTCGCGGACGACCGTGAAGTCAACCTTGTCGTAGCGGCTCGCGGCCCCAGGCATCGTCTTCAACGGGCGCACCGCGGCGAAGAGGTCGAGGGCCTTGCGGAGGGCGACGTTCGGCGACTCCTTGCCCGACCCGATGGCTGTCCGGAACTGTCCCTTGAGCGCGACGCCCGTCCGTCGGACCGAATCGTACAGGGCCTGCGGGAGGGCCTCACCACCCGCTGCAAGCGACAGCTCGCCGCACGGGACGACGTCCCATGCGATGTTGACGCCGGTGGCGGCGATGAGGGCGCGGGTGGCGTCGGCGGCGCGCGGGCCGATGGAGTCGCCAGCGATGAGGGTGACCTGGTACTGCGTCATGGCTCAGAGCTCCGCGATGATGGCGTCGGTGAGTTCGCGCGTCGTGGCCCGCCCGCCGAGGTCGCCAGTCCGGACGTCCCCGCGCGCGAGCACGGTCTTCAGCGCGCGGTCGATGCGACCCGCGGCCTCCTTCTCGCCCATGTACGCGAGCATCATCACGCCCGAGCGGAGCAGCGCCATCGGGTTCGCGAGCCCCTTGCCCGCGATGTCGGGGGCTGTCCCGTGGACCGCCTCGAAGACGGCGTAGCGGTCCCCGATGTTCGCACCCGGCACCACGCCGAGCCCGCCCACGAGGCCCGCCGCGAGGTCGGACACCAGGTCGCCGAAGAGGTTGTCGGTGATGAGCACGTCAAACCGGGTCGGGTCCATGACGAGCTCCATGAAGAGCTGGTCGACCGCGATTTCGGCCGTCTCGATGTAGGGGTAATCGCTCGCGATTCCACGCGCAACGTCGAGGAACTGTCCGTCGGACAGCTTCATCACCGAGCCCTTGTGGACGAGGTGAATCTTGCGGCGCCCGTTGTGGCGCGACCACTCGTACGCGTGGCGCACGAAGCGGCGCCAGGCGGCCTCGGTCGACAGGCGCAGGCTCTCGACGACGCCAGGCACCGGCTCGTGCTCGATGCCGGCGTAGAGTCCTTCGGTGTTTTCGCGGAAGATGACCAGGTCGACGTCGTCATGCCGGGTCTTCAGCCCCTTCAGCGTGTCGACGGGGCGCAGGCTCACGTACAGGTCAAGCGCCTTGCGCAGCCCGACGTTGACGCTCGTGAAGCCCTTGCCGACCGGCGTCCCGATCGGCCCCTTCAGCGCCACGCGGTTCTTCCGCACGCTGTCAAGCACGTGGTCGGGCAGCGGCTTGCCATACTTCGGCATCGCCCCTTCGCCCGCCTCGACCGACTCCCAGCGGATGCGCGGGCAGACGGCCTCGATGATGCGCACCGTCGCCTCCGACACCTCGGGGCCGATGCCGTCACCCGGGATCAACGTCACCGTGTAGTTCATGGATCTTCCTGAAGTCATGCCTCGCGCACCGCGCCGACCGGCGGACCGCGCCTCGCGGCACTGGCCGCGACACCGGCCCGGTTACCACGCCGCCGCCAGGCTGCCAAGCCTCTCGTCAGCCCCGCGCTGCCCCGCGGAGGGCCCCGTCATCGCCCCGCCGCCGCGTGACCGTGACTCCGCGGCTCTCACCCCAGCCACGGCGCCGTCGCGAGGTGCGTATCGCGTTGCGCACGACCCGTCCGATTCCCGGGCCTTGCCTCAGGCACGCGCCTGTGCGACAACCGCGTCGACCGTCGACCGCCGGGCATGCTGCCTGTCGCGTCGATGTTGCCGCAACCTCGGAGGGCAGCGGTCCCCGGGCCCGCTCTCCCGCCTCCTGCACGCGACTCCACGCGATGCCAGACTCCAAGACTCCAAGTCCCGAAAAGGACACGCGCATGAACAGCCTTCGGGCCCTCCGGGCCGTGACCCTCCTCGCCCTCCTCGCCCCCGTCGCCGCCGCCTGCGGTTCGGCCCCGCCGTCCGACCCCGACGCCGATCCGCGCTCGCCCGAGCTCAAGGCCATGCGAATCGAGGTCAATGACGCGATCGACGCCGCGAAGGACAAGGTCGACTGGCGGACGGTGACCGCCGCGACCTCGGGTGACGCGAAGCTGACCGTGACCCTCCCCGAGGACCACAACCTGACCGGCGAGGTCGCCGTCCACGAGGCCCCGGCCGACGCGAAGTCCCCCCCGGCCCGGGTTGCCCTGAAGGCCATCGAGCCTGGCGACGACGTCTACACCCTGACGTGGAAGGCCGAGGCCGAGACGACCTACCTCTTCCGCGTCCAGGCGACCGCCGGCGCGTCGTCCTACACGGTCTCGACCCTCCGGGTAAAGGAGCCCGCGCCCGCCGACCCGTGCGCCGACGTCGAGTGCGGCGAGGACGAGAAGTGCCAGGGCGGCCAGTGCGTCGCCATCCCGCCCACGGTCTGCACGCCCGCCTGCAAGGGGGGCAAGGTCTGCGAGGACGGCGAGTGCGTCCTCCCTTGTGGCGGCGCCTGCGGCAAGGGCATGATCTGCAACCGCACGAAGAACGAGTGCGTCAAGGACCCTAGCGCCGGCAAGGCCTGCCCCGCAGGCGAGAAGTGCTCGGGCGGCGTCTGCAAGGCCCCGCCGAAGCCCTGCGGCGGCGCCTGCGCCGCGGACGAGAAATGCGTCAGCAACAAGTGCGAGAAGGCGGCCGCCGAGGCCCCTCCGACGGGCGGCGGCTCGGTCGCGGCGAGCATCCAGCAGGTGATCCCCGAGGGCGCCAAGACCGCCATCATCCTGTCGGCTGGCACCAACAAGGGCGTCAAGAAGGGCGACGTCGGCACCATCTCGGGCGTCCCTGGCACCTTCCGCGTCATCGAGGTCTACGACTACCGCTGCAAGGCCCGCATCGACGTCGCGGCCGACGTCATCGGCTCGAAGAAGGCCGCCGTCATCCAGACCAGGTGAGGCGGCGCGCGCCAGACCGCGCGTCCATTCGCGCCCCCCGGAGTCCGGCGGCGCCGTGTTGAACCTGCGCGCAGACGCCCCGCGCACGGCTGACGCGGTCGTCGTCGGCGGCGGTTTCGCGGGCGCCATGACCGCGGCGGCGCTCGTCGCCCGTGGCTTCGGGCGTGTCGTCGTCCTCGAGCAGGAGGCCGTCCCCGGCTTCCACGGCTCGGGGCGAAACGCCGCCATCGCCCGCCGCGTCGCCGAGCATCCGGCCGTCTCGGCTCTCGCCGCGCGCTCGCTCGCGCTGATGCGCGACCTCCGTACCCCCGCGGGAGACCCGGTCCTGCGCGAGACCGGCGGCGTCCTGCTCGGTCCGGGTGACCGCCTCGCACAGCTCCGTGCGGCGATCCCCGACGTGACGCCCGAGTCCCGCGCCCTCTCGGCCGAGGCGGAGCTCGTGCCGCTGAAATCCCTTCGCGCCGATTGGCCGTGGCTCGACGCGCCAGCCGACTTTGCCGCGCTCGTGACTCGCAGCTGCGGCGTCGTGGACATCCACGCGCTGCTGCAGGCGGCCCTCGCGCCGCTCCGAGGTGTCGCTGCATCCTTGCACCTCAAGACGTCGCTCACCGCCGTCCACCGCTCGCGGGCGAGCGCCATCACCGCCGTCGAGACCTCCGACGGGACCATCGCGACGCCGCTGCTCATCAACGCGGCGGGGTCTGGCGTCAACCGCCTCGCCCGCCTCGCGGGCGCCCGCCCACTGAACTTTCGGCCCGTTCGTCGCCACCTCCTGACAACCGCCCCGCACGACGTCCTGCCCGCCGACGGGCCATGGTTCTGGGACCTCGGGCGTGGCTTCTACCTGCGCCGCGAGAGGGCGGGCCTCCTGCTGTGCGCGTGCGACGAGACGCCGTGGCCCGACCACCTGCCGGACGACCCGCCGCGCGACCCGGCCATCCGCGAGCTCGTCGCGGCCCGCTTCACGGCTGCCCTGCCGGAGCTGCCGCCGCCCGCCATCGCGCGCGACTGGGCCGGTCTCAGAATCCTGACCCCCGACCACGCCTTCGCGCTCGGGCCCGATCCGTCGGTCACCGGGTTCTTCTGGGTCGCCGGTCTTGGCGGCCATGGCATGACGACCTCCTGCGGCGTCGGCGAGCTCGCCGCCGACCTCCTGACAGGCGCCTCGCCGCCGCCCGCCCTCGTCGCCGCCTTCGACCCGGGTCGACCCGCGCTGGTCTGAACCCGCCGATGCCCGGGACCTCTCGGGTCTTTGCCCAAGGACAAGCGCTGCACGAAGCGCTTCCAAAACCGGCCGGTGCGCGGTATGACCCCTCAGCAGGCGCGCCGCCTTGTCATCGGGCGCCTCCAGACGAACGTCCCTCTCGCTTGAGGAGAACCTCCCCCGTGAACTGGTTCGCACAAACCTTTACCTCGGTCGCAGGTCGCAAGTTCATCGCGGCCCTCACCGGCCTCGGCGTCGTGCTCTTCCTGATCGTGCACCTCGCGGGCAACCTTCAGATCTTCTCGCCGACCGACGCCCTCGACGCGTACGCGAAGGCGCTGCACGACGGGCCGCTCATCGTGCTCGGCGACGTCGGGCTGCTCATCATGTTCCCGCTGCACATCATCGCGGTGCTCTCGCTCGCCCGCGACAACCGCCGGGCTCGCGGTCCACAGGGCTACAAGGTCTCGGGCTCCAAGCAGACCCGCGGCGCCCTCGCCGTGCTGTCGTCCAAGATGACCGTCATTGGCGGCCTGCTGCTGATGTTCTTCGTCGGCGCGCACGTCTGGCACTTCCGCCTGCGCCATGCCGAGATCGAGGACTCGGGCATCGGGATCAAGCAGGAGATCATCAACCAGCTCTCGAACCCGATGTGGGGCGCCCTCTACATCGTGGGCTCGCTGCTCGTCGGCTGGCACCTCTTCCACGGCCTGCAGGCGGCCTTCCGAAGCCTCGGGGTCTGGCACCCGCGCTACACGCCGCTCATCACGCGCGCTGGCTTCGGGCTTTCGCTCGTGCTCGCCCTCGGCTTCGCGGCCATTCCCGCCTGGATCCTCTTCTTCAAGGGAGGCGTCTGAGATGATCCTCGACTCCAAGTGCCCCTCGGGCCCCATCGAGACCCGCTGGACCCGCCACAAGGGCAACATCCAGCTCATCGGCCCCATCAACAAGAAGAAGTACCACGTCATCGTCGTCGGCACCGGCCTCGGCGTCGTGCTCTTCCTGATCGTGCACCT
>SYAK01000446.1 GCA_005788935.1 Pseudomonadota bacterium | reverse complement strand
TCGCGGATCGCCCGGTCGAGGTCGCGCGTCGCGACGAGCGGATCGACGCAGACCCCCGAGGCCTCGAGCCTCGCCTGGAACGGGCCGGGGTCGCCGATCAGGTGGCAACGGATGGCCCCGCTCCCGCATGACTCGAAGGCCACCTCGGCCGCCCCGAGGTCGTCCGCGAGGCCCACCCGCAGCCTTGTGGCCTCGGCTGGCGGCACCCGCAGCGTAGTCAGGAGCTCACACTGCGCCTGTTCAGCGGCCTCACCCTCCGCGAGGCGGGCCGCAAGATCGAAGAGGGTCGGTGTCGCCTCGCGCACTCGCTCGACGTCGAGCTGGCCGTCGGGCCGCACGAACCCGCCGAGGGCTGCCTCGAGCGGCGGAACAGCCTCGCTGGGCAGGCTGAAATGTACGGCGTCGAGCAGCGCGAGCCCGCTTTCGGTGAGCTCGACGAGGCGGGCCTGCAGGACCTCACCGACGGCCACCTCGGCTGGGAGCGCGCGGTCCCACAGCGTGACGCGCCGCCCCGTGGCGAGCTCGATGAGCTCGGTCCGGGCGGCGCGGACGGAGGTCGCCGCCACCTGCCAGAACCACACGCAGGCGGCGTTAAGCGCCTCGAGCAGGCGGGCCTCGCGCCCCTCGAGCTCACCCTCGCGGGCAAAGCGCGCTCCGATCGTGTCGGGATCACCAGCCTCGACCGGGCGATCCCAGAGCAGCCACGGGAAGAACCGCACACGCTCGATCGGGTCCTCGAGCACCTGCGTCTCGGCGGTGGCCACGTCGACGTCGAGTCCATAGAAGGCCTCGACGCCCGCGACGAGCACGTCGTCGAACGCTGGCTGGGCCGCGTAGGCCATGCAGCGCGAGACGAGCTGGGGCAGCAACGCGCGCATGCGCACGACGTCGAGCGCGATGACCGCGGGCGAGTCAGGCCCCGCGTCGGTCAGGGCCGAGCGGGCGCCGACGTCACCGAGGTGCTGCGGCGCGGCCTTGACGGCGGCCTGGTCACGCGGAAGGTCGATCATCGCGGCGCGGGATCTACGCCTCGGATGCCCCTCCTGTCAACGGGGCCGTGCAGGCGCCTCCGAGCCCCGATTTTGGCGGGATGCCCCGCGGACGACGCCCCGTCCCCCGCGCCACGCCATCGGGGATTGTCGCCGACGTGGACGGGTCGCCGATTGACCGCAGGCCGCCCGTGCATACCGGCCTCCGATGAGCAAATCATCTCCCCTTCGCGTCGCCGTCGCGGGCGCCCAGGGCTTCGTCGGCAAGGCGCTCGTCGAGCGGCTGCGCGCGGATGCGGCTTTCGCCCCCGTGGCGCTCGCCCGAACGCCCCGAGCCGACGCGGCCGTCCCGGTCCGGGCCTGTGACCTCCTGCGGGCCGAGGACGCCGAGCGCGGCCTCGCCGACGTCGACGTCGCGGTCTATCTCGTCCACGCGATGATGCCGAGCGACCGCCTCGTCCAGGCGAGCTTCCGTGACCTCGACCTGCTCGCCGCCGACAACTTCGCCCGCGCCGCGGCCCGACAAGGCGTGCGGCAGATCGTCTTTCTCGGCGGGCTCGCTCCCGCAGGCGACGACCCCGACGGTCCGAGCGAGCACCTCGCGAGCCGGCTCGAGGTGGAGCGGGCGCTCGCCTCCCACGGCGTCCCGGTGACGACGCTTCGGGCCGGCCTCATCTTCGGCCCGGGCGGATCATCGAGTCGCATCGTGTTCAACCTCGCCCGCCGTCTGCCCGTCATGGTGTGCCCGGCGTGGACGACCACCCCGACGCAGCCAATCGCGCTCGAGGACATCGTGACGCTGCTCGTCGGGGTGATCGGGCGGCAGGACACCTACGGCGAGAGCTGGGACGTCGCCGGTCCCGACACCCTGACCTACCGCGAGCTGATGGCCCTCGCGGCGCGCGAGGCCCGTGGGCGCGCGCCCCGCATGCTGTCGGTGCCGGTGCTGACGCCAAAGCTGTCCGCGCTGTGGGTGTCGCTCGTGACCGGGGCCCCGCTAGCGCTCGTGCGCCCCCTCGTCGGCAGCCTGTCGCACCCGATGCTGGTGCGAGACCGTCGCCTTCAGGCCACGCTCAACGTCCCGGGTCAACCTGTGGCCGTCGCGCTCTCGCAGGCGATCCGGGCGGACGCCGACGCCGGGACGCCTCGCGCCTTCGAGTCGGCCGCGAACGCCGACGGCCCGTCCCGGGTGCGCTCCATCCAGCGCCTCGCCTGCCCGCCTGGCGCCTGCGCCCTGGACGTGGCGGAACGGTACTTCGCGTGGCTCGGCGAGACGCTCGGGCCGGTCATCGAGGTCCGGCGCGAAGGGACCTCGGTGGCGCTCGCGGTCCGCGGCCTCGGCCCCGCCCTGCTCGAGCTGGCGCCGGAGCTGCTGGCGTCCGACCGGGCGGTCTACCGCGTCGCAGGCGGACTTCTCGCGTGGCCTGACGCCGCGCCCGCGGGACGCGCTCCGTCCGACCCGCAGTCGGGCACCTTCGAGTTCCGCGAGGTCCTCGGCGGCGAGGCGGTGCTCGTCGCGATCGCCGACTACGTTCCGCGGCTGCCGTGGTGGCTCTACCTCGTGACACAGGCGCAGGCTCACCGGCTCGTGATGGCGCTCTTCGGCGGACATCTCGCGGCGGCGCCACCGCTTGCCACGTCCCCGGTGGCGGCTTGAACGATGACGGGGGCGACGACATGGACTGGTTCGAGCAGCTCTTCGGCTTTCGCGAAGGCGACGCCGCCACGATCGCGCGGAACCTCGCCGTCGAAGGGTCGACGCTGACGAGCCGCGCCAATGGCGCGCGCTTCGAGATCGGGGTCTTCGCGACGCCATCGCTCGCCGAGCTGCGCGAGGTCGGTCGGGCGCTGCGGCCCGCTGGCCCGACCCGCGTGACGCACGTCGCCGTGGCGGACGTCCTCCCGCTGCATGCCCGCCCGGACGAGGCTGGCGCCATGTTCCAGGCGGCCTCGCAGTTCAACGGTCTGGAATTCGCGGGCCCCTCGGTCACGCCCGAGAAGGGCGTCACGGGCTACGCCGACGACATGACGCAGGGGCCGGCGTGCGCGCTCGCGACGGCCCCCGCCGCCGTCTGGCGCAACTGGTTCATGCCGCTGCCAGGGGGCATCGGTCAGCGGGCCGACCGGCAGCTGAACCTGCTCGCGGACCTTGAGCTCGCCCTCGGGCCTGCCGACAACCCGCCTTGGGAGGTTCGAAACGGCTATACCTTCGCGGACCTGCGCCAGCTCGCGGCGGTCGGGACGGCCATCGCCAGTCGCGACCGCGAAGAACTGCTCGGTCACGTGCGCATCGCCGTCCATCGCGGCGCCGAGGTGGTCTTCACCCGTCGCTTCATCCGCGCCGAGGGGCAGCCTCGGGTCAGCCAGGCCTTCTGCTCGGCGCTGTCGATCGCGTACGCCGGCGGCGCCCAGGCCGCG
>SYAK01000445.1 GCA_005788935.1 Pseudomonadota bacterium | reverse complement strand
CTGAACGACGCGTTTGTCATCCTCGACGAGGCGCAGAACGCGACCCGCGAGCAGATGCGGATGTTTCTGACGCGGCTCGGCTTCAACACGCGCACCGTCGTGACGGGCGACGTCACCCAGACCGACCTGCCAGACCGGTCGCGGAGCGGCCTCGCGCACGCGGTGCGCCTCCTGCGCGGTGTGAACGGGGTTGGCAGTGTGGAGTTCGAGCCCGAGGATGTCGTGCGGCATCCGCTGGTTCAGCGAATCATCGTGGCGTATGCGGACGATGATGCGCGGGAGGCGGACATGCGGGCGAGGCGGAAGGCCGAGCGAGCCGAGGCCGCGGCGCACTCCGGGGAGGGCTGAACGATGGCCGTGGCGGTGATGCTGGAAGGGCGGGCGGAGGGCGAGTCGGCGCTCAGGAAGGCGATGCTGGCGGACGCGCGGGCGCTGCTCGCGGCGGTGGCGCTACGGCAGCGTGAGCTGAGCGTGCTGCTGACGGACGACGAGGCCATCCGCGAGCTGAATCGGAGCTGGCGCGACGAGGACAAGGCGACGGATGTGCTGTCGTTTCCGCAAGACGAGCTGGCGCCAGAGGACCTCGGGCGCCCGAAGCGGGGCCCGCTCGGCGACGTCGCCATCAGCGTCGAGACGGCGGCGCGCGAAGCCGAGGCCTGCGGCATGGCGCGAGACGCAATGAGTCGCTTCCTGCTCGTCCACGGGTTCTGCCACCTGCTCGGGCACGACCACGCCGAGCCAGACGAGGCTGCGCGGATGCGGGCGGACGAGGAGCGACTGCTCGCCGTCCTCGACCCGACGGCGCAGCGCCCTCCGACCCCTTACTGAACGCGAGGCGCTGCGATGGCGATGACTCCCGAAGGCGATGTGCGCATCACCTGGCAGCTGCCGGACGGTCAGGTGCTCGAGTCCCCCGGGTGGTCGCGACTCAACCTGCTCGCCTGCGCGGATACGGTCGATCTCGACATCCCGCAGGCTTGTGGCGGTCACGCGGAATGCGGGACCTGCCGGGTGCGGCTCTTGTCAGGCGAGCTCACGCCAGCCCGCATCGAAGAGCTCGACCTGATGAAGAAGTACGCACGTCGCTTTCAGGCCAACGAGCGGCTGGCCTGTCAGACGCGGCCACGCGGTGATGTCACGGTCGCGGTGCTCGCGGTTCGCCCGCCCGACCTGCGTGACCTCGCCGAGGATGGCGAGGGCTGACGCAGGCGGACGGCCCGCAGCGAGCTTCCGCACCGCTCAGTGGTGGTGGTCGTGACCGTGGGCGCCGTGCGCATGGCCGTGGGCGAGCTCATTGGCGCTCGCGGCGCGGATGCTGATGACCGACACCTCGAAGTGGAGGGTCTCGCCCGCGAGCGGGTGATTCATGTCGACCGTGACCTGGTCACCCTCGACCTCGGTGATCCACAGCGTGGCCATGTTGTCCTCATCGATCTCGGCCTGGAAGTTCTCGCCGACCTCGATGTTGGCGCCAGGCGGGAAGGCCTCGCGCGGGAGCGTCTGGACGCCCTCGGGGTCGTGGACGCCGTAGGCCTGCTCGGGCGGGATAGAGACCTTCAGGGCGTCACCCGCGCGCTTGCCGGTGAGGGCGTCCTCGAGGCCGGGCACGATCTGGCCGACGCCATGGAGGTAGCTGAGGGGCTCGCCGGGGTCAGAGGCGTCGAGGACCTCACCCGCGTCGTTGCGGAGCGTGTAGGCGATGGTCACAACGTGGTTGTCGGCGATGATGGCGGACATGCGGGGCCTCGGCGCTGCAGGAGGAGGGGTGCGCGGCCGCTGCTCGGCCGGCGTCGCCACGCCCTAAAACGGAATCGGGCGCGCGGCAAGCGGGCTTCGAGCGAAATCGCGCAGCGAGGGGTCAGGGCGACGGGGCCACGGCTGGACAACGGGCTGGCGCGAGGCAGGTCTCGAGGCAGCCCTCTGCGGCGGGATCGGCCGCGGGCACGGTATCGGCACAGTCAGCGAGGCAGGTCGCGAGGCATGGGCTCACGGCTGGGAGCGGCGTCCCCTCGGGCGCGCCGGTGACGACACCCGCGAGGGCGCCCCGGGTGCGTTCGGCCCCCTCGTGGCGCCACAGGCCGATGAGACCAAACGGGGTCCGACGCACACGAATCCCAAGCTCGATCAACTCGTTGCGCCCCTCCCCCTTCAGACCGGTGCGCATGACCCAGCTGCCGCCCGGGGTCGGCCCGACGGGGATGACCGGACCTGAGGCCGGGGTCGTGCCCGGCGCGGGGCGACGGGTCGTCTGCCGCTGTGGGGGCGGACTCGGCGGCTTGCGGGTGAGCGTGCCCTCGAGCGTCGCGGCGTCCGCCATGCGCTGGAGCTGCAGGCGATAGGCCACCGGCAGAGGCGAGGGCGCTGAACGCCGAGCGCCCGCCGGTGAGGTCGCTGGTCCGGACACGAGGATCTGCGCCTCGAGCTCCCAGACGCCCGAGGTGAGGGTCCCTGGCGGCGTCGAGGGAGCTGCCGGCGGGGCGGCGGCGAGGCGTGGCGACGCCGCGGATGGCGTCGAGGGTGGCGCCGGGGCGGCCGACGGGGCTGGTGCGACCTCGAGGTCGGACGCGATGCGGAGCGCGAACCAGGTCGTGGCCGCGAGGGCGAGGGCCGCGCCGAGGATGAGACCTGCGAGACGCAGGCCGCGCGACGGGGCCGGAGCAGCCGCGACGGGGGAGGCGGTTCCACCCGTGGGCCAGGCGGACAGCCGCGGCTCGGGAGCGCGAGCGAGGGGCGCCCCCCGCATGGTCGGCGGCTCGAGGGGCCCGGGAGCGCCGTCGACGTGGCGGAGTCGCTGGGGGAAGGCGGCTTCGCGCGGACCGGACTCAGGCTCGTCGCGCTGGAAGGGCCAGAGCAGCGTGCCGCTCTCGAGGGCGCGCCAGGCGCGAGGGTCCTCGGGGTCTCCGTGCACGAGGACCTGCGTGCGCTCGTTCATCCCCCGCCAAAGGCAGACGCTGTCAGCCTGCGCGTCGCGGAGGCGCTCGAAGGTGACAAAGGGGGCGAGGTGGATGGCCTCACGACGGTTGGCCGCAGCCGACGATGGGGCCAGCACGAGCGCGAAATTGACGAGCTGACCGCGCCAGCGCGCGCGCTCGGCCGGAGGCTGGAGCCCGGGCCCGTGGAAGACCTGGATGGCACCGTCGTGGCGGAAGGCGTCGATTGCGCGCTGGGCGACGACCATCAAGAGCTTCGGTGCACGCAGCGGGGCGAGGGAGCGCATGACCTCGACCGCGAGCGGGACGATTCGCGCCGTGAGCCTGCGCTGCTCGGGATTCGGAGGACCGTCACCTGGCTCGAAGCGCAGGCGCCCGCGCAGGTTGATGAGTTCGGCCAGCGTGCCGTCGATGAACGGATCGGGCCAGTCGCCGAGCTCGGGGGTCAGCAGGTTCGGCGGGGCGTCGCGCAGGTTCTTCGCGAGCAGAAACCAGAACCCGAGCGTCGGCTGCCGGAAGGCTCCCCCGCGGAGCAGCTCGGGGAGGGGCGCCTCGGCCGCGCGCAGGGCGGCGAGCTGGATGCCGGTCAGATAACGGAGGGCGGCCTCGACAGCGGCGACGAATCGCTGCGGATCGGGTCCGTCGGGCGACGCGAGGGTGCCGAGCGCAGCGTCCCAGGCGATCGCGATGGGCTGCGGGAAGTCGTCGCGAATCCAGGGGGGTCCGGGGTCCCAGTCGGCCATCGCGTGGCGCGTCTCCTCTTGCGGCGAGGCCTGACGCCTGCACGCGGTCACCCTTGTGCCGCGTTGTGGTCCGCACCGCAAGGGGGCGCGGCTGGCATCGCGACAGGAACCTACGGGAGAACACGACCGGCGGCGGAGCGTACGATGGAGTCCGGGGGCTCGACGTCGGCCACGGTGACCGGGTGAGACCGTGGTGTGGGAGGCGTCCGCGTCGAGAGCGCCTTGCCTCGCCGGGTGTCCCTCGGCCGTTGGAAGAAGGCGGGCTGGGGACTGGACGCGCACGCACCGCTGCCAGTAAGCTTGGGTTAGGTCGGGGTTGTCGCTGGGGCACCCGCACCGCACGGAGGGCACCGATATGGCCGGACAGGAGACGGGCGGGCGCGAAGCCGGCAAGCAGACTGAGGTCCTCGCGACGTCCGGCAGCGGCGTGAAGGTCGACGCGCGAGATGACATGTCCTACGCCGACTACGCACGGCAGCGGGGCGAGGCTGTGGTGACGGTCCAGCGCATCATCGAACATCGCGCGCAGCCGCCAGCCCCGGTGAAGACCGCCCGGCCGAACATGGAGATCCGTCAGGAGGTCCTGTGGTCGGAGGCACCGCCCGAGGCACCGCCGAAGCCGCAGCGCATCGGGGCCACGGTCCACTCGGAGGTCATGCACCGCGCACCGCCGCCGAAGCCCCCACGCCAGGGCATCGGCAGCATGCAACCGCCCGGCCGGGGCTGATGCGGGCCGCGTCCCTCGGGGTTCTGGTCGCGGTGGGCACCCTCGGATGGCTCGCAGGCTGCGGCCCCGGTCCGAGGCCGCCCGCCGCACGAGAACGGGATGTCGCCGAGGTCCCTGACGCGGCCCCCGCGACTGACCGGCCCAATCCCGCGGCGACGGTCGAAGCCCGCACAGACGCCCCTGACGCGGCCGCGTGCCAGGCCGCCTGCGATAACGCAGCGGCGTTGGTGGCGGCTGAACTCGCGGGCCTCGACGAGGGTGGGCGTTCTGTCCTGGCCAGCACGGCGGGAGCTCGCGGTGAGAAATGCCTCGCGTCATGCCGGAGCCGCGGCGACCGGGCCAGTGTGGCGTGCGTGGCACAGGCGCGGACCCTCATCGAGCTCGCCGGCTGCGACGGAGACCCGCTGAAATCGAGGTGAGCGCGGAGACGCGCCTCGGCGGGAGTGGTTGAGCAAGGCGGAACGGCGCGACGCCGGAGGGGGACGCATGGAGGACGGCGGCGACATCGCGAGCGTGCGACGCGCAGGGACGGAGGACCGGGCCCAGGTCGTGCGCTTCATGCTGGAGTTCAATGCGGGCGAAGCGATCGCGTGCACCGAGGCCGGGCTGTCAGGGTGCTTCGAGGCGCTGCTGACGCATCCCGACTGGGGAACCGTGCTCATCGCCGAGGTGGGCGGGGTTCCGGTGGGCCATGCCGTCGTGACCTTCTGCTTCGACTTCGAGTTCGGCGGACGCGAGGCCTTCCTGATGGAGATCTTCGTCCGACCTCGCGACCGCGGACGACGCATTGGCGCGATGCTGCTCGCGGCTGCCGAGCGCTACGCCTCCGAGGCCGGGACCTCGCACCTGCAGCTGGTCGTGCGGCGCGACAACACGGGCGCGCAGCGGTTCTACCGCGACCACGACTTCCGGTTCGACCCGCGTCTGCTCATGACGAAGCGCCTCGGCGGCTGACGAACGCCCGCGCCCCGCCACGCCTGGCCGGAAGCGGTGGACGTGGAGAGAGGGGGAATGGTAACCTCCGGAGTCATGGGAGCACGGGTAACATTCAACGACTCGGCCGGGTTCGCTTGGGAATTGTCGCCAGGCGACATGCTCGGACGGGCGGCGACCGCAGCACTTCGACTCAACGACCCGCGCGTGTCGGAGGCTCACGCCCTCGTCAGCCTTCGTGGGTCGTCGCTGCGCCTCCTTGCGCTTCGCGGCCGCTTCGCGGTGCGGGGGCAGGTCGTGACGGAGATCGAGCTGATCCCCGGGCTCGACGTCGAGCTCGCAGCGGACCTGACGCTGCGTGTGGCCCGGGTCAAGCTGCCCGAGGAAGTCCTCGCGCTCGAGTTGCCGTCGGGTGAGCGCCTCGTGCCGCCGAAGGTGGCGTCGGTGGTGGAGGAGCCCCACGGGCTGTCGGTCGTGAGCGGCGCCCAGCCGGCCGCGCTGGCCATTATCTGGCTCGATGAGCAGGCGGTCTGGGTTCGGCGCCCGGGCCTCCCGGATGAGTCGCTCGGCCCGGGCGATCGCTTCGCGGTGGCTGGTCACTGGGTCTCTGTCAGGGCTGTGGCGCTCAACCGTTCGGCCGTCGACGTGACCGCTGCGGTTGACCCGCTCGAGCGGCCGCTGACGTTGACGCTTGCCGCCGACACCGTGGTGGTCCGCACCGGCCCGACCGATGTCCGGCCCGCAGTCCTCGACGGAGTCCCAGCCCGCATCGTGCAGGTGCTCGCAGGGACACGAGGCCCCGTCGAGTGGCGGATCCTGGCTCAGGCCCTGTGGCCGAACGAAACGGATGCCCGCGGACTCCGCCAGAAGTGGGACGCCGGCCTTGCGCGGCTGCGCCGCCGCCTCGTGGAGCTGCACATCCGGCGCGACCTCGTCCGCACCGACGGCTCGGGGCGCTTCGAGCTCGTGCTGGGGCCGCGTGACACCCTCGAGGGCACGCCGGCTTGACCGCAGGCGACCTGTCCCGCCCGACCCTTGACGAGGGCTCCTCCGGGCCCGCCGCCGCCCCCTTGTCGCCTGCCGCATCGTCGCCGCCCGAACGCTGGCAGCGCGGGCCGGAGCTCGGCTGGGGCGGTATGGGCCGCATCGTACTGACGCGCGACGCCTGGCTCGGGCGTGAGGTGGCGCTGAAGGAGCCGGTCCGGCCGCATGACGCAGACCACGTCCGCCGCGAGGCCCTGCTCACGGCAGGCCTCGAGCACCCCGGGATCATTCCAGTCTACGACACCGGGGCCTCACCAGACGGTCGCCCATGGTTCGCGATGCAGATCGTGCGCGGACGCTCGCTCGCCGACATCCTCGCAGGGCACCCGCCTGTCTCGGCGCGTTACACCCTCATCCGCCACCTGGTCGCGGCGGCGGAGGCGGTCGGCTACGCACACGCGCGCGGCATCGTCCACCGGGCCCTGAAGCCGGCCAATGTGATGAGCGGCCCGTTCGGCGACACCAAGGTGATAGATTGGGGGCTCGCAATGCGTGTCCCGGCGCCCTCCGCGACGACAGCGGAGCTCTCGGGGGGCACGCTCCGCTCGATGAGCCCAGAACAGGCGCGCGGCGAGCCTCAGGGGCCGCCGAGCGATGTGTGGTCGCTTGGCGCCATCCTGTGGGAGCTCATCGCCGGCCAGCCCCCCTTTCCCCAGAACGACCCGGACATCCTGCGCGCCGAGCTCGCGGCCGCCCGACTTCCCCGCCTCGCTCAGGCGGCGCCGCACGCCGTGCCCGCGCTGGCGT
>SYAK01000444.1 GCA_005788935.1 Pseudomonadota bacterium | reverse complement strand
GCGGAAGCTGTTCTGGCGCCTCGAGCGCGAGCGGCGCCAGCTCATCAGCGAAGGGCTCGACCCCGAGCCGAAGCGCCTCGCGGACCGCCTGGGCGTGCGCGAGGAGGACGTGCGAGAGTTGGCTCCGATCCTCGATCAGCGCCCGGTCTCGCTCGATGTTCCGGTCCACGGCGATGAAGAAGGCCGGACGCGCGGGGACGTGCTCGCGGATACCAGCATGGCGAGCCCCGAGGAGTGGACCGCGGCGGAGGAGAACAGCGTCGGTTTGCGAAAGATCTTCGCGGAGTTCCGTGAGACGCTCGACGACCGCGAGCGGGCCATCTGGGACAGCCGCCTGATGAGCGATGACGGCGTGCGCCTCGAGGATCTCGGCGATGCCTTCGGCGTCTCGAAGGAGCGCGTGCGCCAACTCGAGATGCGCATCAAGAAGCGGCTGAAGGAGTTCGTCCAGCGACGGCTTGGCGACGACGTCATCATCGAGGCGCTCGGGTGAAGGACGGCGGGCCGGTCGACGAGACGGCGCCGCGCCGATGGTCGCGGACGCTTCAGGACGGGCCCGCGGGCCCGGTCGCGATGGATGTGCTGGGGGACAGCCCGCGTGCTGCGCCTTGGCGCGACGTGCCGGAGGCCCTCTGGAACGACTGGCGCTGGCAGCAGCGCAATCGCGTCCGGACGGCCGAGGCGCTCGCGCAGGTCGTGAACCTGACAGCCGACGAACGCGCCGCGATTGATGCGACCGCTGGCGAGTTCAGGATGGCCGTGACGCCCTACTATGCGTCGCTGATGGACGCGGACGACCCCGGCTGTCCTGTCCGCCTGCAGGCCGTCCCGACGCTCGCCGAGCTCGAGCGTGGTCCGCATGACCTCGACGACCCGCTCGGGGAAGAGCACTTCATGCCCGTCCCGGGCCTCACGCATCGGTACCCCGATCGCGTGCTCTTTTACGTTACGCATAACTGCCCGGTTTATTGCAGGCATTGCACGCGCAAGCGCAAGGTCAGCGACCCGCGTTCGGCCGCCCACGATGACGAGGTCATGGCCGGCCTCGACTACATCGCGGCCCATCCCGAGGTCCGCGACGTGCTGGTTTCGGGCGGCGATCCGATGACGCTCTCGGATGCGCGCCTGGATGACCTTCTGGGGGCCTTGCGCGCAATCCCGCACGTGGAAGTCATTCGGCTGTGCACGCGCAACCCGGTGACGCTGCCGCAGCGCTTCGCGCCCGAGACCCTGCGCATGCTGCAGCGGCACAACCCGGTTCTCGTCCACACCCACTTCAACCACCCTCGCGAGTGCACGCCCGAGGCTGCGCGGACGCTGCGGGCGCTCGCCGACCACGGGCTCAATGTGGCGAACCAGATGGTCCTGCTGCGCGGGGTCAATGATGACGCGGCGGTCATCAAGGCCACGAACCTGTGGCTGCTGCGTCAACGATGCCGGCCGTACTATCTGTTCCAGGCGGATCTTGCGGCCGGTATCAGCCACTTCAGGACCCCGGTCCAGACGGGGCTCGACATCCTGCGGGCTCTCCGCGGGCCGAACAGCGGCATGGCGGTGCCGACCTATGTCATCGACGCGCCCGGTGGCGGCGGCAAGATACCCCTCGTTCCGGAGTACATCCTCGAGCAGGACGCCGAGCGCCTCGTCTTTCGGAACTGGAAGGGCGACCGCTACGAGTACCCGCAGGAGTGACACGGCGTTCGCGCCCTCGGGCGGTCCTCCGCCAGGTGGCTGCGCGGTCGGAATGGCAGGGGTATCCGGCCTCGAGGCGGGATACCCACGCCGTGCCATGGCCGGTCTCGGCGCTTGCGCCATGTACGCCTCCGCGTTAGGGTCGGGGTGATTCGGCCTGCCGAACGCCCCACGCCCGCGACCTACGCGTCCGACGAAACCGAGGAACACGATGTCCAAGACGAGCGCTGCCACGTTCTTCCGCTTGCTGGCCTCAGCCGCTGTCGCCGTCGTGACGGGGGCTGGGGCGCATGCCGGTGACGGCGAGAGCTGCGCGGAGGCCCTGCGGCGCCTCGACAGCGCGGCGAAGCCCCCGGCGTCCGAGACGGAGTGCGTCGAGGCCCTGCGCGCGGCCGAGGAGGAGAACTGGCAGCTCCTGCTTGATCTCGCCTTCGCAGAGGAAGAGACCGGGCATCCAAAGAAGGCGTGGGAGACCTACGTGCGCTTCCTCGACGCGACAGCGGGGCCTGGGGCCGCGCTGCCTGCGGCCTGGGGCGAGCTGCGGACCCGCGCGGAGGCCTCGGTCGCCCGCCTCGAGCAGGCGCTGCTGAAGTCCCACGCCCGGGTGGTCGTCACGCCGCGTCCCGAGACCCGGACCGTGCATTTCTTCGGCGAGGTCCTGCGCGCGAACCCGGGAAGCGGGCCGATTACGCGCTTCCTGCCCGTGGGGAGCCACACGGTCATCGTCGCGGATCCGGCGACTGGTCGTTACCGCGAGGTCGCGTTCACGGTGTCCGCTGGAGAGACCCGCGACGTCGTCGTCGAGCTTGACCCCGTCGGCGGACCTTCAGCCGCGGCCCGCACCGACGTGCCCGTGGTCGCTGCCAACGGTGCCGGTCGGGCCGACGTCGCCTCGGTGGGCGCTGTGGCGGCACGCCCGAAGCAGCAGCCGCTCTGGCGATCGGTCGGCGCGGCGGCCCGCGGCGTCGGTGTCGCGGCGACCGCGGTCGGTGCAGGCTTCCTCGCCTCGTCGCACGGGCTGTATGACGACGCGGCATGCTCGGGGGCGCTCTGCGACATCGACGCAGCGGCCCGGGCCCGGATCCGGGCCGACGCGTCGGTCGCCGAGGACCGCGCCGTGGCGAGCTTCGTCACCGGCGGTCTGCTCCTCGCGGGTGGCGCGACCGCCCTCATTCTCGAGGCACTCGGCATCGTCGGGGCGCCAGAGGCCACGGCGGCCGGCACGCCTCGCCTGAAGCGCCTCACCCCGACCTTCGCGCGTGGCGGAGCGGGCGTCGCGGCTGCCATCGGGTTCTGACAGCCTCACCGGTCGTCGGCGGAGACGCAGGCGCCCGTTGACACGGCCCGCGAAGCGTCGCAGCGTCGCGTCATGACGAACCATCCGGACTTCGCCTCTGCCATCGATCTCGCGAGCGCTCGCCTTGGCGGGCACGCGCTCTGGGCCAACGACGAGTTCTTCGCCGAGAAGGAGAACCTGCTCAAGCCCGAGCCCGCGGTCTTCATCACCGACCGCTACACGGACCGCGGCAAGTGGATGGACGGGTGGGAGACGCGCCGCCGCCGCCCGGTCGTGGCAGGCGCCTTCGACTGGTGCGTCATTCGCCTTGGCCTCCCCGGTCACCTGAAG